>CBINGV010000077.1:0-13256 GCA_966250255.1 uncultured Flavobacteriales bacterium
TACACCTGCAAAGAAGTCCCGATGACCATTAATATGTCGGCCTGCAGGCAGATCTCCGCTGCTGTTTCCAGCAAGGGAACGGCCTCGCCGAACCAAACCACATGCGGTCGCAACGTGTAGCCTTCCGGGCATTTCCGGTCCATCTGCAATTCCCAGCCCTCAATCGGGTAATAGGCGGCCTCGGCATTCGGGCCGGAGCTTTTCGCCTGGCGGATATTGCCATGCAGGTGTGTGATGTGCGAGCTTCCCGCACGTTCATGCAGGTCGTCAATATTTTGTGTCACAATTTTTACCGTAAAATGCTCCTCCAGTTCGGCCAGGAAGCGGTGGGCGGCATTCGGCTCGGCTTCCAGTACATTTTTCCGGCGCTGGTTGTAAAAATCCTGTACAAGCGCCGGGTTGGAACGCCAGGCTTCGGGCGTTGCGACTTCCTCGATCCGGAAGTTTTCCCACAAGCCATCACTGTCGCGGAAGGTTTTGATCCCGCTCTCGGCGCTCATACCGGCACCTGTTAATACCACAATTTGTTGCTGATCTTTCATGGGTTATACTTTTTATACTGACTAAATAAAAAGAGACACAAACGTTGAAAGGGTAAAAATACTATTTTTTGGAATATTTCTTCGGTCCGGGAGTGTCTCAAATTTGATCATTCATTTGACGCTCTTCCATACTTTAACTAATGCTGTAAGTATGGAGTAAGGGCATTTTCACAACGAATTAGCAGGAGATCCTGTGGAAAAACCTCGATTGGGGCTCTGATGCACCAACCGTTCATCAGGCTTTATTGCGGGCTGATCATTTTATGGCTTAGTTCAAGATTGCACGTAAAGCCACGAATTTTCAGATGCTTAAAAGCCGGAACCGCGTATTAATGCTGCTTTTTTCGCCTGATGATTTTGTCAGCTGACCCTGATTTCTCGTTTAGCTTTCCAATAATATAAAGTAAAAACGATTTAGTTTAGATGCAACCTTATTCCAAAGATGTTATTTTTGTCTTAAAATTTTAAGAACCATGAAAAAATTATTATTCTCTATTGCTTTGTTAACCGGTCTGAGTGCCAATGCACAGCTCCCCAACGGAAGCATTGCCCCGGATTTCACATTGACAGACATTGACGGTGTTACACACAACCTGTACACCTATTTAAATCAAGGAAAAACAGTATTCATCGACGTATCCGCCACCTGGTGCGGTCCGTGCTGGAACTTCCACAATTCCAATGCACTGGAGGACCTGTGGGAAGCACACGGCCCTGCAGGACAAACAGGTGTTGCTGCCAATACAACGGATGATGTTATCGTTATCTTCATCGAAGGTGACGGAACAACAAACACGGCCGACCTTCACGGAACAGGATCCAACACACAGGGAGACTGGGTAACGGGCGTTCATCACCCGATCATTGACCCGGCTGCAAACATCATCAACTCATTCAACGATGATTATGCGATCGGATACTTCCCGACTATTTATAAAATTTGCCCGAACCGCATCATCGAAGAGCCGGGACAGGCAACAGCAGCTCAGTTATATGCAAGTGTAGGTGATTGTCCTCCTCCTGCTTCGAGCACGGTAGACGTTTCTGCCCTGGCTTACAAAGGAAACACAAGCATTTGCGGCCCTGCTTCTTACACGCCGTCCGTACAAATCCAGAACTACGGTCTGGATCCGTTAACGGATGCTACGGTTACAATCTCTATGGGTGGTAACGTGGTTTCTACCGGTACCTTCTCCGGAAACCTTTCTACGTATGATGTTGCCGTTGTTACCTGTTCAGCAATCACCGACTTTATGGGTGGTGCACTCGATATCGTGGTAACAGCTGCCAACGATGCCGATGTAACGAACGATGGGATTGCTTTCACCGTACAAGGCGCTGCCGAAACAAGCAGCCGTATCTTATTGACGATGTTGACTGACGGTTATGCTTCTGAAATCGGATGGAACATCAAAAACTCAAGCAACTCCGTTGTACCGGGTACAATTGACCCTACCCTGAGCAATAACACAACCTACAACTTCGAGTACAACCTCGGATTGGGTTGCTACACGTTCAACGTAACCGATTCTTATGGTGACGGTCTGATCGGTAACGGTTCCGTAAACGTACGCGATGAAAACAACGTATCCTTGCTCAACTCCGGAGATTACGGTACAGGTGTTTCCGTTCCGTTCAAGGTAGTTGAGATCTCTACCACTCCTGCGACTGTTACTTCTACGGCAACGATCACCAACAACACGATCAACGTTTGCCAGGGAACAACAGTAACCCTGACTTCTTCTTCCAACAATGGAAATACCTGGTCTTCAGGCCAGACTACGAAGTCTATCACGGTTACAACTGCCGGAACTTACAGCGTTTCTGTTAATGGCGTTGCTTCCGTAGGAATCACAGTGAACTTTGTTGCTCCGGACCCGGTATCTTACACAGAGCCTAACAACTTCGTTTGTGCTTATGTAGCTCCTTATGCCCTTGCTTCTGCAACTCCGGCTGGTGGTACTTACTCCGGTGCAGGTGTTTCCAACGGGATGTTCAACCCGGCTACTGCTGGTGTTGGTACACACAACGTAACGTACACATACACGAATGGTACAGGATGTGTGAGCACAGGTGTTCAGTCCATCACAGTGAACGGTTGCGCTGCAATCGAAGAAAATGTAGCTGACGGTGGGATCCTGATCTCTCCAAACCCTTCTGCCGGTAAATTTGTAATCGAAGGTGCAAACCTGGCGAACTACAATACCGCTGAAGTAGTTGATTTCACAGGAAGAACGCTCCGTACAATCGCAATCGACAAAGCAGAAGTTGCTTTGAACCTTGAAGGCGTGAGCAACGGAACTTACATTGTGAAACTGAGTGGTAAAGCAGGATTTGCAAGCTACAAAATCCAGGTAAACAAATAATAGATTTTCTTAAAATTACGGAAAACCGCCGCGGCTTGTCTGCGGCGGTTTTTTTTATGCCTGTGTCCGGGAATAATGCTGCGCCTATCCGCGTTTGAATTTCCGCAATCCGCGGGAAACCGTCTCACTGTTAAAAATCCGTGTCCTCTGAGAAATCTGTGGGAGCTCTTCCCCGATTCATCATTTTCCAGTCGCGAAAATGCTAACATCACCTTTTATAACATTAAGTTGTAATTATAAAGTCCTTTTCTTATCTTTGCCGGCTTCAATTAACTCCAGAAAAATTATGGCAAAGATCCGCAAACAAGATGCTTTGGACTATCACTCTTCGGGCAAGCCCGGAAAGATTGAGGTCATCCCAACCAAGCCATATTCCACACCGAGGGACCTTTCCCTGGCCTATTCGCCGGGGGTGGCGGAGCCCTGTCTCAAAATTGCCGATAACAAAGAAGACGTTTACAAATACACAGCCAAGGGCAACCTCGTTGCTGTAATCTCGAACGGTACGGCTGTGCTGGGCCTGGGCGACATCGGCCCGGAAGCTTCCAAACCGGTGATGGAAGGAAAAGGCGTATTATTCAAAATTTTTGCTGACATCGACGTGTTCGACATTGAAGTGGATGCCAGCGACCCGGAATTGTTTATCCAGACCGTCAAAGCCATTGCACCGACCTTCGGGGGAATTAACCTCGAAGACATCAAAGCGCCGGAAGCATTTGAAATTGAGCGCCGCCTCAAAGAAGAACTCGACATCCCGGTGATGCACGATGACCAGCACGGAACAGCGATTATCTCTTCCGCAGCTTTGCTCAATGCTTTGGAACTGGCCGGCAAAAAAATCGAAGAAGTTAAAATTGTGATCTCAGGAGCGGGTGCTTCTGCTATGTCCTGTACCAAATTATACCATACGCTTGGCGCAAAGCTCGAAAATATCTACATGTTCGACAGCAAGGGCCTGCTGAGTCAGGAACGCAAAGACCTCGATGAGAACAAGCGTTTCTTCGGCGGTCACAAAAAAGACATGCCGCTCAAAAAAGCGATGAAAGGCGCCGACGTTTTCCTCGGCCTGTCCAAGGGGAACATCGTTTCCAAAGAAATGGTGGCTTCGATGGCCAACGACCCGATCGTGTTTGCCCTTGCGAACCCGGACCCGGAAATTACCTACAAGGATGCGATGTCCGTGCGCAACGATATCATCATGGCAACCGGCCGTTCCGACCATCCTAACCAGGTGAACAATGTATTGGGCTTCCCGTTCATTTTCCGCGGGGCGCTCGACGTTCGTGCAACCACCATCAACGAAGAGATGAAGCTTGCCGCCGTAAAAGCGATTGCTTCCCTGGCGAAAGAAACGATCCCGGAAGAAGTGATCGAAGCCTACGGGGACAAAAATATTTCCTTCGGGCGTGAGCAGATCATCCCCAAGCCGCTTGATCAGCGCCTCATCTATTACGTAGCGCCGGCCGTAGCGAAAGCGGCTATGGAATCGGGGGTAGCGAAACAGCCGATTACCGATTGGGATGCCTACGAGCATGAACTCAAGGCCCGCCTCGGTTTGGGCAATAAGCTGCTGCGCAACCTGACGGTAAAAGCCCAGTCGAACCCGAAAAAAGTGGTGTTCGCCGAGGCCGACAACTACAAAATCCTCAAGGCGGCCCAGTTTGCTTCGGAGGAAGGCATCGCTTACCCGATCCTGCTCGGAAAACGCAAGAAAATCGAAGCCATGATCGAAGAATATTCGCTTGAATTCACCGATTTTGAGATTGTAGACCCGAAATCAGAAGAAGAAGAAGCGCGCCGTTTGCGTTACGGGCAGACTTTCTTTGAAAAGCGCAAGCGCAAAGGCTTCACGGAGTTCGAATCCGTGCAGATCATGCGTGAGCGTAACCACTTTGGGGCCATGATGGTCGAAAGCGGCGATGCGGATGCAATGATTTCCGGCGCAACGCGCAATTACAAAGATGTACTCAAACCGGCTTTCCAGACCATCGGAACGGAAAAAGACGTGACCGTTGTTGCCGGGCTTTATATTTTGCTCACCAAACGCGGCCCGCTTTTCCTGGCGGATACAACCGTCAACACGGACCCGACGGCCGAGCAAATCGCAGAGATCACCAGCAATGTGGCCAAAACGGTGCGCAAATTCAAAGTGACACCGAAAATTGCCTTGCTGAGCTATTCCAACTTCGGATCGGCGCAAGGTGAAGACGCCCTGAAAATGGGGAAAGCAGTGGAGATTCTCCACGAAAAATACCCTTCGCTGACCGTCGATGGCGAACTACAGGCCAATTTTGCCCTGAACAATGAGCTGATGATGGAGAAATTCTCCTTCTCAACCCTGGCGAACAAAGAAGTAAATACCCTGATTTTCCCGAACCTTTCCTCCGGTAATATTGCCTACAAGCTTTTGCAGGAAATGACCGAGGTGGAATCCGTTGGGCCGGTGCTCGTTGGCTTGCGCAAATCAATCCATGTGGTGCAGATGGGGGCTTCTGTCCGTGAAATCGTCAACATGGTAAAAGTTGCCGTCGTTGATGCACAAAACAAGTAAATGCGCGAAAAACCATGATCACACACCTGAACGGAAAACTGGTTGAAAAGAACCCCACGGCGCTGGTGGTGGAATGCCATGGCATAGGCTACGAGGTGAAAATCTCGCTGAATACCTTTTCGACGCTTAAAAGCGACGAGGCCGTGTTTATTTACACCCAGCTGGTGGTCCGCGAAGATGCCCATATTTTATACGGCTTCGCCACCAAGGACGAGCGGGAAATGTTCCAGAACCTCGTTTCGGTTTCCGGCATCGGCCCGAACACGGCGATGATCATGCTTTCCTCCCTCGTTCCGGAAGAAATCGCCCATGCGATCCAGGTCGAAGATGTCAAAACCATCCAGGGAATTAAAGGCATCGGGGCGAAGACCGCACAGCGTGTAATCATTGATTTAAAAGACAAAGTGTTAAAAATGAATTTTTCTTCGGAAAATATTTTTACACAAGGCAATACAAACCGATTTGATGCGTTAACTGCATTAGTTTCTTTAGGTTTTGACAAGAAAAATGCGGATAAAGCGCTGGAAAAAATTACTACTGGAAACGAAACGGTCGAACAATTAATAAAAGAAGCATTAAAAATATTGTGATTCTGAGTGGCTTGAAATACAGGTTTAATTCATTGAAAATAATGTCTTTAACAGGGGTTTGTTCTGTTTTGACAACATTTTCCCTTGCCCAGGAGGATAGCAACCAGCTTGTCCTGCCTTTCCCGATTCAGAATAATATTGATCCCACTCAATCCGGAAACCAGAGTTTTGATCTCGGAGATCCGACAAGTGTCAAACAAACCATCGTTTACGATCCCAAAACGGGAACTTATGTTTTTAAGGAAACCTATGGGAATTCCCAGATGAATTACCGCAATCCTTCCATGATGACCTTCGAGGAATACCTCGAATACGAACGCAGGAAGGCGATGCAGGACAACTGGAAAGATAAGATCGACCAGCAGACCAAAGAAAACCAGGCGGTGATCCCACCGATCAAAATCCCGGGAAAAACCTTCCAGAATATTTTCGGTTCGGACGAAATTTCCATCAAACCGCAAGGTTCCGTGGAATTGACTTTCGGGGTGAACTCCTCGCGTTACGATAACCCGATTTTGCCGGTGAAACAGCGCCGCGTGACCCGTTTTGATTTCCAGCAGCAAATGCAGATCAACCTCGTGGGACAGATCGGTACGCGCCTTAAGCTGAATACGAGCTACAACACGCAGGCTGCCTTTGATTTCGATAACATCAGCAACCTGGCCTGGACCGGCGACGAAGACCAGATCCTCCAGAAAGTCGAATTGGGTAACGTGACCCTGCCGCTCAATACTTCCCTCATCCAGGGCTCGCAAACCTTGTTCGGGGTGAAAACCCAGATGCGCTTCGGAAACCTGACCATCGACGGGGTGGCGGCTTCTTCCAAGGGAAAACGCCAGGAAATCAATATTTCGGGCAAGGCCCAAATCCAGAATTTTGAAATTACGGCCGACAATTACGAGGCGAACCGCCATTATTTCCTCAACCAGTATTTCGTGGATGCCTACGATGAGGCGATGTCCGAATTGCCGATCGTTAAATCCGAGATTAACATCACCCGGATCGAAGTGTGGCTCACCAACCGGGTAAACAATACCGAAAATACCCGCAACGTGCTTGCCTTCTCCGACCTCGGTGAATCCCAGGACGAAGATTTCCAGGGCGGGCCGCAGAGCTTGTCATCCTCGCTCATGCCGGACAACGATTACAACAGCTTGTATGAATGGTTGGGCAACCAGCCTTTGGTGCGCGGCTTCTCGAATTCGGTGAATGCCCTCTCGGCGCAAAACATTGCCCCGGGACCTTTCCAGCAGGCGATTCACTATGAAAAAGTCGAAAATGCGCGCAAGCTTTCCGAGCAGGAATTCTCCTTCAACCCGCTGCTGGGCTTTATTTCCCTGAACCAGCCGCTGAACAATGACGAGGTGCTTGCCGTGGCTTACGAATATACCTACAAAGGAGAAACCTTCCAGGTAGGTGAATTTTCAACCGACGGGGTTTCCGGCCAGGAAGCGCTTTTCCTGAAATTGCTGAAACCGACGATCACCAATCCCAAGCTGAAAATCTGGGATCTGATGATGAAAAACGTTTATTCCATCGGCGCTTACCAGCTCGACAAGCAGGGTTTCCGCCTCGATGTGCTTTATAACAACCCGGAAACGAGCTTGCCGGTGAATTTCTTCCCCTACGAAGGGCTCGACGATGTGCAGCTCGTGACCCTGGTGGAAATGGACAAGCTGAACATGAACAACCAGCCGTTCTCGGATGGTTTGTTTGACTTTGCCCCAATGAGCTTTGTGGGCAACCGGGCTGAAAACGGAGGTACGATCAACCCGAAAAACGGGCGGGTGTATTTCTCCACAGCCGAGCCTTTCGGGCGAACGCTGCGCAATAAGATGATCCAGCAGGGGATTTCTGAAACGGTGGTCGATAAGATTGCCTACACGGAACTGTACGATTCTACGAAAACGGCCGCCCAGCAAATCCCCTCCAAAAACCGCTTCCTCTTCCGCGGACAATACCAATCCTCCGTGAGCTCAGATATTCCGCTGAATGCGCTCAACGTGCCGCAGGGTGCTGTTTCCGTAACAGCCGGCGGGATCAAACTGACGGAAGGGACCGATTACACCGTGGATTACAACCTCGGCCGCGTGAAAATCCTCAACACGGGAATCCTCGAATCCAATACGCCGATCAAAATTTCCATTGAGAGCAATTCCGTTTTCGGCTTCCAGGCCAAATCATTGCTCGGGACCCACCTCAATTACCGCTTCGGCCGTGATTTCAATGTGGGCGCCACCTGGATGCGGATGATGGAACGACCGATCACCCAGAAAGTCGACATCGGGAGCGAACCGTATAAAAACAACATTCTGGGCATCGACGTGGCCTTTAAGCACGATCTGCCCTTCCTGACGAAACTCGTAGATTACCTGCCGGTGATTTCCACCCGCGCCAAATCGAACATTTCCTTCACGGGCGAATTTGCGCACCTGATCCCGGGAACACCGAGTGCCATTACCAAAGAAGGAATTTCTTACGTGGACGATTTCGAAGGCAGCCAGAGTTCCATCGACCTGCGTTCGGTAAGCTCCTGGCGCCTGGCTTCTATTCCGCAGGGCCAGCCGGATTTGTTCCCCGAAGCAACGAAAAAAGACCTGAGCACGGGTTACCGCCGAGCCAAAACGAGCTGGTACCTGATCGATCTTCTGTTCTATAACAATAACAACCTGACGCCGCAGCACATCAAGGAAGACCCGACCATGCTTTCCGACAGCCGCATGCGCCTGATCCAGCAACAGGATATTTTCCCGAACCTGCAGCAGCAGATCGGTACCTTTAGTAACATACCGATCCTGGAATTGGCCTATTACCCGACTGAGCGCGGGATGTACAACTACGATACGACGAACACCGTAGACCTGAACGGCCGCTTTATCAACCCGGAAAACCGCTGGGGAGGAATTCAGCGCTCGCTTTCTACCAACGACTTTGAGCAAACGAACATCGAATTCATCCAGTTCTGGGTGCTTGACCCTTTCAACGACGATGCCGAAAACGTCAATCCGAATGCACCGCACAACGGGGGAGATCTCTATTTCAACCTGGGGAATATTTCCGAAGACGTGCTGTCGGATTCACGCAAAAGCTTTGAGAACGGCCTTCCGCTGGCGAATTCGCTCGACAATAACCTCGATACCACCGAATGGGCGCGTGTTTCGACCCAGCAAGTGGTTGTGAACGCTTTCGATACGGACCCGGATAATGTCCTGGCGCAGGATGTCGGCCTTGACGGCTGGAACAATGAGAAGGAACGGGAGGCTTTCCAGGCCTACGTAAGCTGGGTACAAGACCACGAAACCCTGTCTCCGGCGACCAAAGCCCGGATGATTGCCGACCCTTCGGGGGATGATTACCGTTTTTACCGCGACGACACTTACGATACGGAAAAAGCCGACATCCTGATGCGTTATAAAATGTATAACGGGATGCAGGGCAACTCGCCGACACCTGAAATGTCCGATACGATGAATGCCGAAGGCTACCCGACGATCGCTAACCAGATGCCGGACAACGAAGACATCAACCAGGATAATAACCTCTCGGAGACCGAAAGCTACTTCCAGTATAAGGTCAGTATGCGTAAGGGCGACCTCGTTGAAGGAAAAAATTACATTACGAACATCCAGCTCGTGAAAAACGGGACCAAAACCGAGCGCTGGATCCAGTTTAAAGTGCCTTTGGCCGAACCTCAGCGCGTTGTTAACGGCATTACGGATTTCCGTTCCATCCGTTTCATGCGGATGTTCCTCAAGGATTTTGACGAAGAGGTGGTCCTGCGCTTTGCACGCCTCGAGTTTATCCGCGGGGAATGGAGAAGATACCGCGAAGACCTGACTTCTCCGGGCGAGGTGATCCAGGGTGACCCGAATTTAACGACCTTCAATATCGGGGCTGTAAACATCGAGGAAAACTCGAAGCGCGAGCCGGTAAATTATGTGATTCCTCCGGGCATCCAGCGGGAGGTTGACCCTTCGCAGGTACAGCAGCGCCAGATGAACGAGCAGGCTTTGATGCTTGAAGTGTGCGACCTGCGTGACGGAGATGCCCGTGCGGCTTACCGCAATGTTCAGTTCGATGTGCGTACCTACAAGAAGATGAAACTTTTTGTACATGCGGAGGAATTCACCAAATCCAAGCCGCTGAACAATGAAGACGTGACGCTTTTTGTACGCCTCGGAACGGATTACACGGATAACTATTACGAATACGAATTGCCGTTGACGCCTACGATCTGGGGTTCTACGATCGATACGGATATCTGGCCGGATGCCAACTTCGTGGAAATCGATTTTGACGACCTGCTGAACCTCAAGAAAAAACGCAACAACATTACGGCTGACCCGAATTCGAACCTGACGAACCAGGTGGAATACGTGGCCATCGACCCGAAAAACCCGAAACGCCTGATCAAGGTGAAAGGAAGCCCGAACTTACAGGGAATCCGGACGATTATGATCGGGATCCGCAACCCGCGCACGACGGACGATAACCCGTGGGCCGACGACGGGCAGGCGAAATGCGGTATTTTCTGGGTGAACGAATTGTACCTTTCCGATTTCCAGAGCGAAGGCGGATCGGCTGCAGTGGCGCGGATGCAGGTACAGGCTGCGGATTTTGCGAACTTCTCCATGTCGGGCAGCTACAAAGGCATCAACTGGGGCTCGATCGAAAGCCGGGTGCAGGACCGCCAGCGGAACGAGCAAATCAACTTTGATTTCAATACAAACATGCAGCTCGGTCAGTTCTTCGGGAAAAAATCCCGCCTGTCGCTGCCGTTCTTCTACGGATATTCCGTAGGCATGATCAACCCGGAATACGATCCTTTCAACCCGGATATCCGCCTGAAGGATTATACGGATGCTGCCGAGCGCCGCGAACGCGAAAAGCTGGGACAGGATTTCAACGAACGGAAGTCGTATAACTTCACGAATGTCCGCAAGGAGCGCCGTGATGGGGCAAAACCGCATTTTTATGATTTCTCCAATTTCACCTTCGGTTATTCCTACAGCGAAAACCTGAGACGTGATTTTAACCTGACTTACGACCGCACGAAAATCTGGTCGGGCTCACTGGCTTACAATTATTCCTTCAATGCAAAGCCGATTGAGCCCTTTAAAAATGTGAAGTTCATGCAAAAATCACCCTGGTGGGCGATTATTAAGGACATGAACCTGTACCTGATGCCGAAAACGCTTTCGATGAACAACAGCGCACAGCGCAGCTACAACGAACGCCAGATCCGCAACAACCTGGCCCCGGATTACGAATTCGACCCGGTATACGTGAAATCCTTCTTCTGGAACAGGACTTATACCCTGGGCTATGACATCACCAAAAACCTGAAATTCAATTTCAATGCGAACAACCGCGCCATTTTTGACGAGGCCAACGGGCAGGTAGACCGTAAGGACAACCCGGAAAGCTACCGCGTTTTCCTGGATTCGATCCGCTCGCAAATGAACACTTTCGGTAAAACGACTGACTATACACACGATTATTCGCTTTCTTACACCGTTCCGTTTGATAAGGTTCCGATCCTGAACTGGCTTTCCGCCAACGGGAAATACAGTGGCACCTACAACTGGCAGCGCGGTCCGCTTGGCCAGAGCGAATATGGGAATATCATCCAAAATTCCCGCGTGGTAAACGCTACCGTGCAGATGAATTTCCTGACGCTTTACAATAAGGTTCCATTCCTGAAAAAAGTACTGGACGACGGCAAACCGCAACGCGGTACGGCAACGACCAAAAAACCGGACAATGCCAAGCCGAAGCCGGAAGAGGAGGAAAAGCCGGACTCAGAGCTGACACCGAAAGAAAAGCGCAAGAAAGAACGCCTGAAGAGAAGGGAAGAGCGCCGCAAGAAACGCGAGGAAGAAGCGGAGAAAAAACGCAAAGGAAAAGTGCACCCGGTAGCCGGTTACATTGCCCGCCTCGGGATGAGTGTACGGAACGTTTCGGCGACTTACAATATCAACGACGGAACTTTGCTTCCGGGTTACAACCGCGAAACGCGCATCCTGGGCTTCTCGGAAGGCTTTGGCTCGCCGAACGGCGGCTTCAACTTCGGGAAGCAGGGCTATGACCTGAGCGGCCGTCAAAATGGTTACAGCATTGCAGAAACAGCTGCGGCAAATGGCTGGCTGGTGCAAAACCCGGCGCTGAACCGCCAGTATACCATCACGCACTCGCAAACCATTTCGGCCCGCGCTACGCTGGAGCCGATGAAAGACCTGACCGTTGAGTTGAGCCTCAACCGCAATTTCTCGCTGAATTCAGCTGAATTCTTCCGCTGGAATGATGTGACCGGCGAGTTTGAAGGCCAGAGCCGTATGGAAACCGGGACGCTGACCTATTCAACGATTTCCTTCAAATCGGCGTTCGCGAAAATCGGCAACAGTTACGAATCGGATGTGTTTACGCAATTGCAGAACAACCGCCAGGGCGCTTCCCGCATCCTGGGCGGGCGCAACCTGAATTCTACGGAGCTGGCTTCGGGCTACTATTCCGGCTATGACGGAACGCAGCAGGAGGTGGTTATCGGTGCTTTCCTTACGGCTTACACCGATCGCGACATTAATGAGAAAAACATCAACCCGATCCGCAACATTCCACTGCCGAACTGGACGATCAATTATAACGGACTGACGAAATTTGAGAAGACGAAGAAATATGTGAAAAACTTCGTGGTGAAACACGGGTATTCTTCTTCCGTGAGCGTGGCCGGTTTGCAAACGAACCTCAATGCGTTCAACGATGCGAACGGCAACCCGGCTGGCCTGGATCTGAACAATAATTTCATCGCCTCGCGCCAGATCCAAACGATTACCCTGACAGAGCGTTTCTCGCCGCTGATCGGGGTAGACGCTACCTGGAACGTGAAAGGACAAGGACTGATCACGAAGTTTGAGCTGAAAAAGGACCGCAATGCTTCGCTTTCCCTGAGCAACAACCAGGTGACGGAAATTATGGGCAAGGAAATCGTAATCGGTACCGGCTACAAAATTGCCAAGGTGAAATTCAAGAAGATCAAGGCGCTTAGCAAATACCCGCCAAGCGACATCAACATCCGATTTGATTTCTCTTTCCGCGATAACCTGACGGTGGTACGCAAAGTGGTGGAAAGCACCAACCAGGCAACAGCCGGCCAGCGTGTGATTTCGATCAAATCTTCGGCGGATTACAACATCGGCCAGAACGTAAC
>CBINGV010000078.1:0-13194 GCA_966250255.1 uncultured Flavobacteriales bacterium
CCGAACCGCAACCGTAAGCCGTAGCGGTCACAAAAACCGAATCGAACATGATGATATTCCCGTCGTAACGGAATGGAATGGCCTGTGTGCCGTCAAACCATACCAGGGAATCATAATGCTGGATGAGATCCGGTGTAACAATAATTTCACCATCCGGGCAAATCGTAAAACCTTCCCCGAGCTCGAGCACCGGCGTTTGTTTCGGGAAGATTGTAATCGTGTCGTAGAGCGAACAACCATTGTAAATGGCCTGTACGTCATAAGTTCCCGGTGAAACAAAAACGATCGGCGCATTTTGACCGGTGTTCCACTGGTAGGCTGTTGCACCTGTCACCAAGGCGTTCAGCTGGGTCACATCTTCCGGGCAAATGGCATAATCTTCTCCGAGGTTGAGCTCCGGCATCGGGATCTCACTTATTGTAACCGTATCCGAGCCAATGCAATTAAAGATATCGCTCACCTGCACCCAGATTTGCTGGTTCGGGGAGCCTGCATTCACCGTCGGGGTTGCTTCGCCCGTTGACCAGTGATAAGTCGCATAGGAACCGCTCAGGCCAAGACTGGTTGTTGCACCGGGACAATATTCCAGGTTGCCGGTAATTATCGGGAAAGGAGCGACGATTTCATCCACAAAAATCGTATCCACATACGCACAGCTGTTTGAATCCAGGGCAAAAACCGAGTAATTCCCCTGTGAGCTTACGACAATCGTTTGTGTATTTTGGCCGGTATTCCAGACATAGGTCGTCATCGCCGGGTTATTCACTTCCAGCTCGGCTGTTTCATAACTACAGAAAGTAATATCGTTCCCCAGCGAGAAGGTCTGCACCAGGTACTGGGAAATCACAAGCGTGTCCCGGGTAACACAGAAATTAGTATCCGTTGTCACAATCGAGAGTGTCAGCGGTGCCGTTACGGTTTGGTTCAATGTCGGGTTGCCGTTGTTCCACACAAAGGTCGTCGTCGGGTCAACGTTCTGCGGCATAACCGCTAAATTCTGGTAATAACAAAGCGATGTATCTTCCCCGAGGTCAACCTGGTCAACCTGGAAATTCACCACCACCACCGAATCCAGGATCGTGCGGCAGGAATTTGATCCTTCCACATAATAGGTGTCCGCTAAGCTTACTGTAATACTGGCCGTTTGTGCTGTCGTGCTCCAATTGATGTCGTCTACATTGGTATACACCGGGGACAGTAAAACAGAATTCTCCGGGCATTTGATGAGGGTATCGGCCATACTGATTTCCGGCGGGGAGATCACATTAATTTCAATCGAATCCGAATCCTGGCAGCCACCTCCGTACTCATAATCTACGATAAACAAGGTGAGGGACGAAGGAAAAAATTTGGGGTTAGCCGTCGTTTCGTCTTCCATCAGGGAAGTATTGTCCCAAACATAGTTACTGCCTCCCACGAGGTTCAGACTGAAGGTATCCGAGGTACAGATATCAACATGGTTTGTCGTGATAAGCTCGTTGTGCTGGTAATAATCAATAAATACCGAATCCTTGTCCGTACAGATTCCTTCGCTCACCGTCACGGTATAATATTGCGGGATATCCTGGATGGTCGTCGGAGTTAATGTTGTTGCCCCGGTCAGGTTGCTGCTGTGTGTCCAGGAAACAGAAGGGTTCGTAAGCGAAGTTTCTGCCTGCAGCTCATACTGCACTCCTGCACAAAGGATCGTATCATTCCCGGCATCCAGCGTCAACGTAGTAACCGCAAGGTATACGGAATCTTCATAGGTACAAATGCCCGAAGTGATCGTTGCCACAAACATTGTCGATTGTCCCGGGTACGCCCTTGGGTTGGCAATTATCGAACTGGAAAGGCTCGAACCGTTTGACCAGCTGATGTCCAAACCGCTGGCTGAAGCCATGGAAACAGAAACGTTTTCAAGGGCCCACACATCCTGGTCAATTCCCGTGAAAGCAAGCTGGCGCCAGCGGAAACGGGTCGACGCCGTTTGTGCGGCTGCCGGAACAGGAACCGTAACCAGGGTAAAGCCGGGATACATATTTTCAAAATAAGTCGAAAGCAGGTTCCAGGCCCCGCCGCCGTTTGTGGAATATTCCAGCACAACGTGTTCGCCCGGGTCGGCATTGTCACAAGGTGCCACACCGCTGGCAATTTTCAGGTAAAATTCAAGCTCACCGCCATTGGAAAGGTCCATCTCAACGGTTTCGGCAAAACGTGAAGGCGGGTTCCCGTAAAAATACAAAGCGTCACCTGTTACCGAACCGCAGGTATCCGTATTCAATGCCCCGACAACCGAAGACCAAAGCCCCGGATTGCTTCCGCCATCAAAGCTGTCGTATTCCAGAATTTGCAGGATTTTTAAGTCAAGCTGAGCTGTATCGGGAAGACAGATCAGCGACTGGTCTGTAAGCGCATCCACTTCTTTTACCGCACCTACCCCACCACCGGAAACGACCACATAGACGCTATCCATATCCCTGGAGCAGCCGGTAAGACTGGAAGCCTCTAGTATATACCAGCCCGTATTCTGAATACTGACGGTAGGAGTTGCCCCGGATTGACCGCCAAAAAGATAGCCGGGGTTCCAGTTATAGACGTAATTGGACGAAGAAGGGACCACGTCAGCTGTAAACTGCACGCTTTCCAGGAAACAAACCGTATCTTCACTTACTGCCAGTGTTAAATCAATCGGATCAGGAGATTCCACCGAGAAAGTCTTTTCAAAGGAACAACCCGATACCAGCGAAGTTCCCGAAACTTTATAGACATCGTTTGTGATCGGCGGATAAAGCACCAGCACATAACCTTCATGGATCGTATCGTTCGGGGCATCCACCTTTGACCACCACGGATCGAAAACATCGTTCACCGAAAGCACAATGGAATCATTCGTACAATAGGCCGTATCCACCGGGATTTGCGCCTGTGGTAAAAACGAGCCCACGCCGTAAGCATAGCTTTCCGCACTACCCGTTCCGTAGGAATAAGCCGTAAAACCGGTAGCCAGTTCAATGCTGTGGCTTCCCTGTGTGACGTCCATTTGGGTGTAAGACATCGCCGGATCGGAGCCAAAAGGCACAAACTGCCCCGACGGAATGGGTACACCATCAAATAGCACATTGTTGATTGAATTGGACTCTACAATAAGATTCAGGGAATGGTTGGTGATCACAAAGGAAGATACGGTACTGAACGTAATCTCGTCTATTTTTCGCTCTTCCGAATTGAGGATCAGCATGGAAGGATCTCCACCGCCGGCACAATCCATCCCTTCCATATATTGAATGACGGCAATCGGCTGATCGGCAAAAACAACATGATCCTGCGGCACGCCATTGAATGTGGTCGATTGCCCGGAATTCAAAACAACACTTGAACCGTCGTTCAGGGTAACCGTTGTGTTGTTTTCGCGAGCAATAATTTTATAGGTATAAGAGGTCGAATTCAGGAAAGGCGTAATGTAGTATTTTTTTCCCCAGACATCAATCGGGTAATTCTGGTCGTAAATGTGGTCGCAATAACTGCAATTGTTCGGGACATTGGCGCAAACTACCCCTGAAAATACAGCAAAAGGACGGCAATCGCCATTGGCTTCGGTTCCTTTAACCCGGGTACCGGTTAAGTCGCCATTTGATTTGATCTGGTACGTTTCACCTTCTTCCAGCTGCACCACATAGGGAACACCGGCAGCGTGTCCGCCGGTTGTAGCGGCCGATGGGGTAATTTCAACCTCGCTGTTATTGGCAGTTGCTACGATGACCAGCTCACTTTCGCCGAAAACACCCTGGTAGCTTGAAACGAGGTAGTCCGTTCCTAATGATTTGATCGGGAGCACCAAGGTTCCGTCAGCCGAATAAGATTTGAAATTGATCGCAAAAACACTGATCGTATCATCGGAAACAATGTGAATTCCCCGGCCTGAAACCGCATCGTCCACGTAATTACCACCCACGCCTTCGGGAACGGTTACCGTTGTGGTTTGCCCGGGCGTGATCGTAAAATTGACCGACCAGCCCTGCAAAGGACAGGATATCGTGCCACCGGTTGCTTCTGTTCCTGACAAAAAGATGTCCAGGGATTCGCTCATTCCGCCGTAATTCGACAGGAAACCGAGCCAGAAATCCTTACCGACCGTAGGAATTGGACCTTGCGCCGATAACTGAAACCCAACGAATAAAAAAAGGATGAAACACCGAAGCTTGCCCAAAGTCCCCATAAGTAATCTGTGTTAGTCTAAACTAAAGACGTAAGCAAACCAAAATAGTTGCTAACAACTAACAAAGTTAAAATTTAAACTGACAACTCCAAATTTTTACAAAGCAACATCAAAAATTCCATATTCCCGTCACCGCCAAGGATCGGAGATTCGATATGGTCCACATAAGCTAGCTGGTTAAGGGCAGCCGACTGGCGAATTTCCTCGATGACTTTGGGATAAAGGGACTTGTTTTTAACGATCCCGCCCTTCTCGATGTGCTCTTTACCCACTTCAAACTGGGGTTTTACAAGTGCTACGACCTGTGCGCCTTCCTCCAGGAAAGCATGAAAAAACGGGAAAATTTTGGTGAGGGAAATAAACGAAACATCAATCACGCAAAGCTGGACCGGATCAGGAATGTTCTTGATGTTCAATTCCCGCACATGGGTCTTCTCCAGGTTAATCACCCTGGAATCTTCGGCCAGCTTCGGATGGAGCTGTTTTGAGCCCACATCAACGGCAAACACCTTTGTTGCTCCGTGTTTGAGTGAAACTTCCGTAAACCCGCCGGTTGATGCCCCGATATCAAGGACGGTTTTGCCTGTAAAATCCAGCTGCCAGTACTCAACCGCCCGCAAAAGCTTCAATGCCCCGCGTGATACCCAGGGAATCTCTTCTTCAAGCAAAACAATTTCGGCATCTACCGGGACTTTTTTGCCGGGTTTGTTGACCAGCTTGCCATTCACCAGGACGCCCGATTCGTGAATGATCTTTTCCGCACGCACCCGGGATGAAACCAGGTGGCGCCGCATGATCAGCTTATCGAGACGTTCTTCTTCCATGATGCTAAAGCTACGACAAAATTATCAAATGAGCCCCGCATCGGCAAAACTATAATAGGAATCATGGCCGACAACGAGGTGATCCAGGACAAAGATTTCCATCAATTTCCCGATCTCGACGAGCTTATGGGTTAGCTTGCGGTCCTGATCGCTGGGTTTTGCACGCCCGCTGGGATGATTGTGCGCCAGGATGATCCCGGTAGCATAGCAGTCCAGGGCTTCCTTGAAAATCAGGCGGGTATCCACAATGGTGCCGGAAATACCGCCAACAGACATGCGTTTGATCTGCTGGATGTAATTTCCGCGGTTCAGGTAGAGGACGTAAAACTCTTCGTGCCGGAGATCATCAAGGTAAGAGCGTACGAGCTCGAAGGCCAGCACCGAGCTGTTGATTTTCAAACGCTTGGGGATTTCGATCTCTTTCCGGCGCTTGCCGAGCTCCAGGGCAGCAACAAGCTTCATGGCTTTTGCTTGGCCAACGCCTTTGACCTGGCAAAAATCCTGGATGGTTTTGTTGGAAAATTCGAGCAGGGAATTTCCTGATAAAGCAAGCAGCTCCTTGGCAATATCCACGGCTGTTTTATGCCTTGTTCCGGTTTGGATTAATATGGCAATAAGCTCCGAATCGGTCAGGTGTTTTTTGCCTTTGTTCTGGAGTTTCTCACGCGGACGGTCATCTTCCGCCCAATACTTGATGGTGTGATTTTGTTGTAACATCGTAAATTAAATCAGGTTCAAAAAACTAAGTTACAAAACTTTTCCCGGATTTAAAATACTGTTCAAAACTTTAAATTCTTTTGAACCGCAACAAGAACATCACACTTATGCTTTACCCTGGCTAAGGTAAATTTCAGAGCTTATTTGACCCAGCCGAACTTTTCTTCGATGAGTGTATTCACATAATCCTGCACGGCTTCGTTTTCGATTTTTTCGATCACATCGCCGATAAAAGCGGAAACCATCAGTGCGCGCGCTGATTTTTCAGATAAACCGCGGGCACGGAGATAAAATACGGCTTCTTCATCCAGCTGGCCGGTCGTTGAGCCATGCGAACATTTTACGTCGTCCGCATAAATTTCCAGCTCAGGCTTGGAGTTGGCCGTAGCAGAATCGCTCAGCAACACATTACCGTTGGATTGGAAGGCATTGATTTTCTGGGCATCTTTACGCACAAACACTTTCCCGTTAAACACGGCGGTCGCCTGGTCGTCAATCACCCCTTTATAGAGCTCGTTGGAAATACAATGCGCCACTTTGTGGTCAACCACCGTGTGATTATCTACATGTTGTTTCCCTTTCAGGATATAAGCCCCGGAAAGATTGCTTTCTGAATTCTGGCCCTGAACTTCTATGTTCAGGTTATTGCGCACCAGGCCGCCGTCAAGCGTAATGGTGTTGATGGTAAACACAGCGTCTTTCCCCTGGTCAACGAATTCACTGGTAATGTTGAAGCTCGAAGCCGACTCCTGCTGGATTTTATCGATTTTCAGATGTGCGTTTGCCCCGACGTAAATTTCACTGATCGCATTGGTAAAGCAACTTTCAGCATCCAGGGAAACATAATTGAAAACGACATGTGCCGAAGCAAAATCTTCACAGATTACCAGGTTGCGGTTCCCGCTATAGCTTTGCGTGCCGGTATTGAGGAAAATAACCTGGATGCTTTGTTCGATCACCGCTTTTTTAGCAATGCGAACAACAACACCATCCTGTGCATAATACGTATTGAGCGCTGAAAAAATTTCATTGTCCAAAGGAACCAGTTTCCCCAATTCTGTAGCTAAGGCCGGGTTTTCACTTAAAGTAAGAACTTCAAGCCCGTTTTCCGCTTTGATTTCGGAAAGCCGGGGTACGTAAAAACCGTTGACGAAAACAACAACAGATCCTTCCAGGCCGGGAATTGTGAATTGGGAAATTTGCGCAGCAATGTCCTCCCCCTCGGTCCCCCTCCAAAGGGGGAAGTGGCCGGTCGTAAACTTGGTATTCTTAATTTTTGCTACGCGGGTGTATTTCCAGGCTTCACTGCGCGTGGTCGGGAAATCCGTTGTTTCCAATACCTGCTTTGCTTCAGCACGGAGAGCCGCAGACAAAATGTGTTTAGCTGTTTCTTCTTCCGAAATGCTGTATGGTGTCAGCGCTAAGGTTTCGCTCATGATTTCTGTATTATGCTAATTCGGCTTTGATCCAGTCGTAACCTTTTTCTTCGAGTTCGAGCGCCAGCTCTTTGGTCCCGGTTTTAACAATTTTTCCATCGTATAGTACGTGAACGAAATCCGGAACGATGTAATCCAGCAGGCGCTGATAATGGGTAATCACAACCGTTGCGTTGTCTTTCGACTTCAGTTTGTTCACGCCGTTGGCCACGATCCGGAGCGCGTCAATATCGAGGCCGGAATCCGTTTCATCCAGGATAGCCAGTTTCGGCTCCAGCATTGCCATCTGGAAAATTTCGTTGCGCTTTTTCTCACCGCCGGAAAAACCTTCGTTCACCGAACGCGAGGCCAGCTTGGAGTCCAATTCCACAATCTGGGATTTTTCACGCACCAGGGCCATGAAATCTTTGGCTGAAATCTGCTCTTGTCCTCGGTAATCACGGATTTCATTCAGGGCCGTGCGCAAAAAATTGACATTGGAAACACCCGGGATTTCTACCGGGTATTGGAACGCCAGGAACAAGCCTTCGCGGGCGCGGTCTTCCGTAGCCATTTCCAGCAGGTCCGTTCCGTCAAAATCAACCGATCCTTCGGTGATTTCGTATTCTTCACGCCCGGCCAATACGGAAGCAAGCGTACTTTTCCCGGCACCGTTCGGTCCCATGATCGCATGCACTTCCCCGGCTTTCACTTCGAGGTTCAATCCTTTTAAAATCTCTTTGCCATCGATTGAGGCGTGTAAGTTGTTTATTTTTAACATATATTTTATAATGTTTCCTCCCTTGAGGGAGGATTAAGGAGGGTGACAAAAATCGTGGTCATCCCCCTTAATCCCCCTTCAAAAGGGGAAATTAATTTTATCCTACCGATCCCTCCAAGCTGATCGCCAATAATTTCTGAGCTTCCACCGCAAATTCCATCGGGAGCTGGTTCAACACTTCTTTGCAATAACCGTTCACAATCAGGCTGATCGCTTTTTCTTCACTGATCCCGCGCTGCAGGCAGTAAAAAATCTGGTCCTCGCCGATTTTCGAAGTTGTTGCTTCGTGCTCGATTTTCGCCGTACTGTTCTTACATTCGATATAAGGAAAGGTATGTGCACCGCATTCGTCGGTCATCAACAAGGAATCACACTGCGAGAAGTTGCGCGCATTTTCCGCTGATTTATGGATCTGTACCAGTCCGCGGTAGGAGTTCTGCGATTTCCCGGCTGAAATCCCCTTGGAAATGATCGTGCTTTTGGTATTTTTACCGAGGTGAACCATTTTCGTCCCCGTATCTGCCTGCTGGTAGTTGTTGGTCACCGCCACGGAGTAAAACTCCCCGATCGAGTTGTCACCTTTCAGGATGCAAGACGGGTATTTCCAGGTCACAGCCGAGCCGGTTTCCACCTGGGTCCAGGAAATTTTAGCGTTGCGCTCGCACATGCCTCGTTTGGTCACGAAGTTGAATACGCCTCCTTTTCCTTCTTTATCGCCCGGGTACCAGTTTTGTACCGTTGAATATTTGATCTCGGCATTTTCGAGTGCGATCAGCTCCACTACTGCTGCGTGCAGCTGGTTTTCATCGCGCTGCGGAGCGGTACAACCCTCGAGGTAGGAAACGTAAGCACCTTCATCAGCCACGACGAGCGTACGCTCAAATTGGCCGGTCCCGCCTTCATTAATCCGGAAATAAGTCGAAAGCTCCATCGGGCAGCGCACGCCTTTCGGGATATAGCAAAACGAACCATCGGTAAATACGGCCGAATTCAACGCCGCATAAAAATTATCCGTGGTTGGGACAATAGTTCCCATGTATTTTTTCACCAATTCAGGATGCTCCTGTACAGCTTCCGAAAAAGAGCAGAAAATAATCCCCAGCTCAGCCAGCTTGGCCTTGAAGGAAGTCGCTACGGAAACGGAGTCCATCACGAAGTCCACCGCAACACCCGTCAGGCGTTTTTGCTCTTCGAGGGAAATCCCAAGCTTGGCCATCGTTTCTTTCATTTCCGGGTCGACATCGTCCCAGCTTTCGTATTTTTTGCTTTGCTTCGGCGCCGAATAATAAGTGATGTCCTGGAAATCCGGCTTGTCGTAATGCACATGCGCCCAGGAAGGCTCCGTCATCTTTTTCCACACCTCAAAGGCATGCAGGCGGTAGTCAAGCAACCACTGCGGCTCCTTTTTTTTGGCTGAAATAAAACGGATAATGTCTTCGTTGAGGCCTTTCGGAGCTTTATCGGCTTCGATGTTGGTAACAAATCCGAATTTATACTCCTGGTTTTCGAGGTCTTTCGCTAATTCGTTCTCTGTGTAATTTGCCATTTAAATATAGGATTTATAACGAAAAGCTTTCGCCGCAGCCGCAGGTGCGATTTGCGTTCGGATTTTGGAACACAAAGCCCTTTCCGTTCAGGCCGCCCGAAAAATCGAGCGTGGTACCCACCAGGTATAAAAAGCTTTTTTTGTCCACGACCACCCGGATCCCGTTATCTTCAAATGATTTGTCGCCTTCTTTTTCTTCGTTGTCAAAGGTCAGCTGGTACATCAGTCCCGAGCAGCCTCCGCCTTCCACACCGACACGGATAAAATACCCGTCCTTGCCGTCTTCCTGCATGAGGCGGACTGCCTGGTTTTTTGCCGATTCTGTTACTGTAATCATAGCTTGTAAAAACGATTAATTGCGTTCTAAAACTTATTTAGATTAATTTTAAATAAGAAATAAATCTCTTGCAAAATTACCATTTTTATGGTATTGTTGCAAATAAAATAATTGATTATGAATAAAATTTATCTTTTTTTGGCGCTAAGCCTTTTAGTTCTAGCCTGTAAGCAAAAGAGCGTAGAACAGGAGATGGATGAATATTGTTCATGCAAGCAAAAACACCGCGACACAGACAATGATTTCCGCGAATGCAATCAAATGATGACCGAAATTTCTGAAAAATACGAATACGATCCCGGCGCAGCGGATTTTATCCGGGAAAGATTAAAGACCTGCGAATAGACCGTCCGGACCCCCTTTTACATTCATATCCATAATAACCATCGCAACACCCTGGACGTGAGTGCAATCCCGCTTATTGCTTAAATTATCGAACACAAAGCCAAAATATTCGATCAAAGGCTAAATCGATTCATTATTAACAAATTTCTTTTCACGGGTTAATTTTTTAAATTTTTTCCGCTAAACATTTTGTTTTTTCCGTTAAATAACATAAATTCGCCATCTAAACTATAAAAACTATAAACTTCTATGAAGAAAACCATGTTAACGCTAGGCTTCGGCCTGGTGTTGTCCTTAAATGGTATTTATGGGCAACGAAAGTGCGCAACGATGGAACATCACGCCGCCGTAGTACAACAAAACCCTTCCGCTCAATTTAATTTAGACCAGATCAATCAATTCACCCAGGAAGTGATTGAGAACGGTGCGGTAAACAAGGTTGTTGTGAACATCCCGGTGGTTGTCCACGTCCTGTACAACACCAGCACGCAGAACATTTCTGATGCTCAGATTCAATCGCAGATTGCCGTATTGAACAAAGATTTCCGCAAGTTGAATACTGATTGGAGCAACACACCTTCCGTGTTCCAGAGCCTTGTGGCCGACTGCGAAATTAACTTTTGCCTCGCGACCCGTGACCCGAACGGAAACGCACACACCGGCATCAACCGCAAAAGCACCACAAAAACAGTCTTTGATGCGGAGCTCGACGATGCCAAATCAACCTCTACCGGAGGTTATGCCGCCTGGCCGGCAAGCTCATACCTGAACATCTGGGTGGTACCGAGCATCAAGTCAGGATCAGATACAGGGATCCTGGGCTATGCCCAGTTTCCGGGCGGACCGGCTTCAACCGACGGCCTCGTGATCTGCTACAACTACTTTGGTACAACCGGTGCGGTTTCTGCCCCGTTTAACAAAGGAAGGACAGCAACTCACGAGATCGGCCACTGGCTGAACCTCTATCACATCTGGGGAGATGACGGCAACGGCTGTACAGGTTCCGACCAATGCTCCGATACGCCTAACCAGGGTGATCAGAACTATGGCTGCCCGAGCTTCCCGCAGGCTTCCTGCAGCAACTCAGGCGACATGCACATGAACTACATGGATTATGTAGACGATGCCTGCATGTACATGTTTACAGCCGGACAGAAAGCCCGGATGCAGGCCTTGTTTGCAACAGGAGGCGCACGCGCTGCGCTGCTGAACTCAACAGGCTGCGGAAGCGGTACCGTTACGCCGCAATATTGCACGGCAAACGGAACAAACGTGCAGTACGAGTGGATCAACAATGTTACCCTCGGTACGATTAACAACACCACGGCTGCAAACGGCGGTTACGGCAACTTCACCAACCTTTCCACCAACCTGGTGATCGGTTCGGCGAACAATATTTCTGTGAAACCGGGCTTCGCAAGCTCAACTTACACGGAATATTTCAATGTCTATATTGATTACAACAAAGACCTTGACTTTGCCGATGCCGGTGAATTGGTTTACTCCGGTTCGGGAACGTCCACGCTCACAGGTTCATTTACCGTTCCTTCCGGTACGGCAGCAGGCTCCACCCGCATGCGTGTGATCATGAAAGACGGTGCGATCAGCAGCTCCTGCGGAAGTTATACTTACGGAGAAGTAGAAGATTATACCGTAAACTTTACAACAGGCTCCACACCAACATGTAATGCACCGGCAGGGTTGGCGGCAGGTTCCATCACGGCAAGCTCGGCAAATCTTTCCTGGACAGCGGTATCAGGAGCAAGCAATTATACCGTACAGGTAAAACCGTCCACCTCAGCGACCTGGACCAGCTACACAGCAACTTCAAACTCCCTCGCACTGACCGGTCTTACAGCAAGCACCACCTACAACTGGCAGGTAAGAACAAACTGCAGCTCCGGAAGCAGCGCTTATACCAGCGGAACGAACTTCAATACTTCCAGCTCCGGTTGTTCGGACAGCTACGAAAGCAACAACTCACTGTCTGCTGCCAAAACGATCGCTGTCAACACGAACATCAACGCAACAATCGGTACAAGCACAGATGCAGATTGGTTCAAATTTACCAACTCTTCCACCGCGAAGAACATCAAGGTAACACTCACCACTTTGCCGGGTGATTACGACCTCTACCTGTATAACAGCTCAGGGACCTTGTTGTACTCCAGCGAAAACGGAAGCAGCACTTCCGAATCCATTACCTACAACAATGCTCCGGTAGCAACGTATTACATCCGCGTGATCGGTTACAATGGGGCGAGCAGCACAACATCCTGCTACACGCTGAAAGCACAAACAAGCAGCACTTCCCTGAAAGAAATGCAGGACGAAACGGCCTTGTCTGTTTCCAAAGTGGACGAAACTATTTTCACCGTGATGCCTAATCCTTCCGTTGACGGGAAATTTACCTTCAACCTGTCTAACGCTTATACCGGCACCGTCCATGTCGCTGTGTATGATGAAGCGGGAAGAATTGTCATCCAAAACGAAATTACCAAAGGGGAAGAATTCCTCAAAGAAGCTATAGACCTATCGGACAAAAACAAAGGCATGTACATCGTTAAAATCTACAACGATGCTTTCCATGTGACCGAACGGATTCTATTTGTTAAATAATAATTTGAAAAACTAAACTGGAAAAGCTCCCGATTCAAACCGGGAGCTTTTTTTATGTCATTTTGGGGGTAAAATTATTTTTTTCGGTCTTAGTTATATATTCACAATCTACCACTAAACTCTGCCAAAGTTTCTGAGTTAAAGGTTAAAGGAGGATTCGTCCTCCTTTTTTATTTTAATCAATTGATAATCAGTGACAAAAAAGTTTTTATCCGATAATCGGTTTTCGAATGGCTTTTTGGGGCTCATGGATTTTATGAAATTATATTTATTTAAACCACTGATTTACAGATATAAAAAAGTTGCTTAACGGATAAACCACACTTAATTTTTTTGCTTTTTGCATCACATATCCTGCAATTTACTTAACTTTGTCCTCAAGTTCTTTAAAATAAACTTATTCAGAAAGGTG
>CBINGV010000079.1:0-13187 GCA_966250255.1 uncultured Flavobacteriales bacterium
GTTTTCCCGGAAACGAACACGCTGATCCGTCCGAATATCCGTATTTCGCTGGATCAAAGCGGAAACATTTATGCTGCCGGGAATTATAAAGGATCGGTGGACTTTAGCCCCCTGCAAGGGTCATCGTATTTGTTGTCTTCAGCTAATCTGGGTGTTTTCATGGCCAAATATTCACCTCAGGGCATGCTTTTTTGGGCGAAATCCCTCAACAGTGCACAAAACCAGTTCTGTGATGACATCACCCTGGACCGGTTCAATAACGTTTACCTTGCCGGTGTCGCAAACAGCAATGCCGACCTTGATCCGGATTCGGTTAATGTGGTGGTACCGGCAGTAAGCTCAACATCCTATTTTTTGGGCAAATATGACCAGTCCGGCAATTATGTCTGGCACAAGGCCGCCCATGCATTTTCGATGGAATATTATAAATCCCGTCTTCATATCGGCAATAAAAATGTGATCTACTTAAGCGCGAATTATACGGAATATGTTCATTTTCACGGGGCGGACAGTGTATTCAATTTAACAGCAAACGGCCCGTATGATGAATGTTTTCTGGCAAAACTGAAATGCCAGGCGGCGCCCAGCTATAACATCATTCATGTCGATGGATGCAACACATACCAGGCTCCGGACGGCAGCCTATATGATAGCTCTGGCGTATATAATTGCATTCTTGAAAACGCAGCCGGATGTGACAGTATCCTGACAATCTACCTCACACTTAACAAAAGTTACAGTACGATAAATGATTATATCTGCGGACCTTATGTGGCCCCGGACGATCAAGTCTTTACACAGCCAGGGAGCTATACGGTCATTCTTCCAAACGCTGCCGGCTGTGATTCGGTGATCACCCTCAACCTGGCTTCCATGCCGGGACCAAATATCCAGGTAGCCGATCCCGCTATGCTCTCCGGGCTGACCGGCGATAGTTATCAATGGATCGATTGCTTGGATGGAAATGCTGAAATTCCCGGAGAAAATCAGCAATCTTTTACCCCGGCCCACAATGGGGAATATGCGGTTATTGTCTTTTTAAATAGCTGTTCGGATACTTCAGGGTGCGTGCAGATTACGCAAGCAGGAATGTTTGAAAGAGATCCCGACAGTTTTGAGCTTTTCCCGAACCCCGGCTCGGAGACTGTATTTGTGCGTTTTCACTTCGTTCCGGACCGGGTAGCATACCGGGTTTTATCCTTAAGCGGACAGTTAGTACAAGAAGGCGATTTTTCCGGTAATGCGGTGATCGGGCTGGACCTTCGCCTATTGGATGCCGGTTTATATGTTCTTGAACTGGAAAATGACGGGAAAATAAGCCGTACCCGGTTTATGAAGGAGTAATTTCCCGGCCGGGCTTTGAGAGCCTTGCGGAAACATAAGGGGCTTAGCTTCCAAATCTAATAATCCATCAAATTCGCCCACAACCTGATGAGCGTTGCCAGCGGGAAAATGATGGCGGAAATAATCAGCATCAGTTTGCCGTCTTTGCGGGTCAGCTCGTCATAGGTATATACTTTGGAGCCGTCCGGCATCACTTTTTTCGAAAAAGCGTAATGCGTCCCCATGATCAGGCCCAGGAAACCACCGGCCACGGAAAAGAAATAACCGAAATAAATCCAGGTGCTTTTTGGACGTTCCGGCTCGTAGAGCTTATCGAGCTGTTCCTGTTTTTGCTCTTCGATGTGCTGCAGGTTAAGCTCAACTTTCCGGCTTTTCAGGATGCTTTTTGCCAGGGCGAGGTCAAAAGGGTTCCATTCGTGGGGCTTGATCAGCACATCAAATAATTCTTCGTTGCTGAAGCTATAGAGGTAATAATCTGCCGGGATTTCGTGGTTTTCCAGCTCTTTTTCGGCGAGCTCATCAAGAATGTGTTCCGCCTGTTCAAAATGCGCCGGGTCGATTTTCAGCTCGTATTTGGGCCGGAGGTTGTTGCCGGTAAATAAAGGGTCAAGCTGGGCTTCAATGAATTTGATTTCGCCCGGGATCCGTTTTTCTTCCAGTACTTTCAGTGTGTTTGCGGCCTCTTCCAGCTCCATGTACTGCCTGAAGACCAAATAGTGTTTGTTCATGGTTTAAATATATAAAAATTCGCGGGATTATAAGTGAGATTGCCACGAAGACGCGACGTGTTGAAATTGCACGAAGTTTTATGTTGTATGCTAATAAAAAACCTTTGTGTTACCTTGTGTCTTTGAGCCTTTGTGGCAGAAAAACAAAAAATCCCGGCCTACGTTTGTAAACCGGGATCTTTATAGAAGGAAAAATTATTTATTCTTCATCTTCGTCATCGCCTGCATCAGAACCTTTAGCAGCACCACGCGCCATTCTGACAGCAACAACTACGGCGTTAGCCGGCTCGAGGAAAGTCAAACCGTTTGCTTCGATTTGTCCTACGCGGATCGACTGACCGATACGGAGTTTGGTAATGTCGATGGACACTTCTTCAGGAAGGTCTTTCGGCAAACCAACAACAGTCAGACGACGGAATACCTGCGCCAGTTTACCACCGGCCATTACACCGCGGGAGTTACCCGTTACGCGTACAGGAAGACCAACTTTAACCGGTTTTTTCGCATCAAGCTCGAAGAAGTCTACGTGTCTGATGGTGTCTCTCACCGGGTCTTGTTGCAAATCCTGGATAATCGCTGTCGCTTTTTTACCCTCGATGTCCAGTTCAACCTGGAAAACGTCCGGCGTAAACACCAGTCTTTCGATGTCGATTTTCTTCACGGAGAAGTGGGTTTGGGAACCCTGACCGTACAATACGCAAGGTACGCGGTCTTCGCTTCTCAATGCTTTAGCATCTTTTTTCCCTACGTTCGTTCTTAACGAACCGCTCAATTGTGCTACTTTCATTGTTTATGTTTATTTATTTGTTTACTTATCTATTACGAAACGATAAAATGCGAGCTGATCGACTTGTTTTCCATCAAGCTGTGGATCACATCTGCAAAAAGCTCGTGCGTAGCCAGGACGCGGATTTTGGAGCTATGTCTTTGCAGTGGAATGGTGTCAGTCACAATCAGCTCGGTTAATTTTGAATTTTCAATGCGCTCGTAAGCCGGTCCGGAAAGCACGGCATGCGTACAGAACGCGCGTACGCTTTTGGCGCCTTTCTCCATGAAGAGGTTGGCAGCCGTTGTGAGTGTTCCCGCCGTGTCGCACATGTCGTCCACCAGGATCACGTCTTTGCCTTCCACTTCACCGATCACCGTCATTTCGGCCACTTCGTTGGCTTTCTTGCGGTGTTTGTGGCAGATCGCCAGCCCGGTATTCAGTTTTTTGGCGTAGGAGTTCGCCCGCTTGGTCCCTCCTGCATCCGGTGCAGCCATAATCAGGTTGCCGGTATTGAGCTTTTCGATCTCCGGGTAGAAAATCGTCGAAGCGTAGAGGTGGTCCACCGGAACTTCAAAAAAGCCCTGGATCTGGTCGGCATGGAGGTCCATCGTAATGATGCGGCTCACACCGGCCGCCATGAGCATGTTGGCCACGAGCTTCGCGCCGATGGCTACCCTTGGCTTGTCCTTACGGTCCTGGCGTGCAAAACCGAAATAAGGCATCACCGCCACAATCTTGCGGGCCGAAGCGCGCTTGGCGGCATCAATCATCAGCAGGAGCTCGAAGAGATTATCGGAAGGCGCCATCGTAGACTGAACGATAAAAACATCCTGACCGCGAACGGTTTCTTCAAAGGAAGGCTGAAACTCGCCGTCGCTGAACTCCAAAACAGTTACGTTCCCCAGGCTGATGCCATAGGATTTTGCAATCCGGGCTGCCATGTCCCGGGACGCACGTCCTGCAAATAATTTGATTCCCTGTGCCATAATTTGTTTTGGGGTGCAAAAGTAAGAAGAAATTATCGGTTTAGCAAATAATTTTCGGCGAAAAGGGCCCCGCATGCAAATAGGGCAAAAAACGTATGGTAAAAGCCGCAAATAATTGCTTCTTTTGCCTTAGAAATCAAAACACTCAAAGTCTATGCGCACGTATTTTCTTTCCCTGCTTTTCTGTTTGGCCGCTCTGCCGCTTTTCAGCCAGCTCACCACCATGGTTGGTATTGGGGTCCGCCTGCAGATTGATTCGACGACACTGGGCTATAAAGCGGCCAAAATCATTGCTTTTTTACCCGGCGGATCAGCGGAAAACTCCGGCCTGAAAGTAGGCGATTTCCTGATGAAGATCGACGGAAAAAGCGCAGTGAAGCTGAGCATAGAAGAGGTAACCAACCTGATCAAAGGTCCGGAGGGAAGCACCGCCAAACTCGAAATCAAACGCGGAAGCGAAACGAAAACCTTCAGCATGCTGCGCAAAACCATTCAGGCATCCGCTACCTACTACACTTCGGAAACGGATTCACCCTTAGGGAAAGGGCTGGCGGCGCTCATAAATGATGCCCCTTATAATTTCAAAAACACGATTGATTCGACCACTTACGAGGTGGAGGGCGCAGGTTTTACGCGTAATGTGTATCCCAGCAAGATAAAAATCCCCGGAGTAAAATCGGTGCACATGGTCAAAAGTTTCGGGACCACCTGCCGCATCCGCTTCGGGAGCTATACCACGATGGATGAAGTGAATAAAAACGGGGAGAAGTTCGTGGCCGAACTGGAAAAGTGCTTCCCGAAATTTTACTTTTCTTCCGTCAATAACGGCGAAAGCAACAAAATCCAGATCGGGAGCGAGGGGGCAAAGGGTTATTCCAGCGCCCTGATGGAAATGTACTCTTACAAAGACGGAGACAGCTACCACCTCGAGCTGCGTGTTGAAAATGGTGCCCCGAGTCTTTTTTATTACGTTCCGAAAGCAGCGCAGGACACGGATTTTTCGCGGGCTTTCAACAAAATTTACGGGGAAGTGACCAATAAATTTGAAAAACTGAAAGGCACGCAGCATGAAGAAGGGGATTTTTTTAATACGGCCTATTGGTACGACGCGAACCTGGTAGTTCCCGGAGCCGGGAAATCCTATATTTACGGTGGTTCAGGTATGATTTCAACCCCGCTGCGTTTTATCAGCCTGTTTTACAACGGTCCGGACAAAGAGAAGGCTAAGGAGGCTTACAAGACTGTAGCGAATGCCATATTTGATGTGATCGGGCCGGATTTTGTCTACACCTTTGATAAGCCGAATGAGCTGATTGAGCAAGTGATCCACAAGGAAGCCGTTGATTTTGTGATTTTCGCGAAGCGCAAGGAAAAAGGCTATGAAAAAGTGCCGGTTGCTTTGCTGATGGTGGCTCCCTCCGAAGGCGGAAACTATTCGCTTTCGCTGGTGTTTTACGAAACGGCGTTATAATTTTTTCTCCCGCGGATTACGCGGATCCCGCAGATCGGAACGCTGAGAAGCGCAAAGTATGACGCAAAGGACACAAAGTTAAGGATGCAAGAGGATACTATATTTTTGGCTAAGGTTTTATAAATCCTATCAAAAAATAATCAGCGATTTCAGCGGGATCCGTGGGAGACCTTTCCTAATTTGTTCAGATCACGCAGTTTTTTGTATTTCATGTAGGTGGCGCCGGCCGAAATGCGTGCAATGGTAAAACCGGTTTTCCCGTCCAGGAAGCCCAGTTTCAGGAAATAATCCCGGATAAATTTCACGATCGGGCTGAAAGCCAGTTTATGCCAGGGCGCTTTTTTACCGCGCTCAAACAAATCCTGTGCAGCAATGGTCGTAAACTTATCGCGTTGGCGCAAATGCTGTTCTTGTGAATAATAGCTGTAATGCAGGCAATCGCCTTTCAGCTGGCGGATTTCGGTGTCACGCGTGAAGCTCAGCTCCTCGTGGATTTCGCCCGTCCAGTGGGTAAATCGCCGGTCGAATACGCGAATTTTAGCATCGGGATACCAGCCGCCGTAACGTACCCAATGCCCGCAATAGTTCGTGATCCGGTTGAAACGCCCGGCCGCTTCATTGTCCTCCGCTTTGAACTCCCGGATCGAAGCCAGCAATTCATCCGAAAGGGCTTCGTCGGCATCGATGGACAGGATGAGGTCGTGTTTCGCCAGCGAGTTGGCATAGTTTTTCGAAGCGGAATAACCGGCCCAGGGGCGCTGCTCAAAAGTTAGCGCGTAAGCCGAGCAAAGCCCCGCTGTGCGGTCGGTCGAGAAAGAATCCAGGACAACGATATCGTCGGCGATAGACACCAACGAATCCAGGCAGCGCGTAATATTGCGCTCCTCGTTGAAAGTAATAATGACTGCCGATAGCTTCCGTTCCATAACTCAGGCAAAATAACGAAATTAATTTGGAAGATGCTTTACCTTTAGCTGGACGCAAATGAAACTTTGCCCGGCGGCTATTGCTTTGTAAAACAGGAAAAACTTCGGGAAAAGTTAAGATATTAATATTTGTAACGGGGTAATTGTTCAAAATTTAACATCTTCCGTTTTGAAGAGCCAAACTTTCGGTTTACTTTTGCGGAAAACTAAAACGATGGAACTTACACCTGAATTGAAAGAGAAGCTGGCCAAAATCCAGCAAAAGTATGAGGCGATGGGTCAGGATTTTAACGCTTATCTCGATTGTCTTTTATACCAGGATACTGTAAAATACTGGGACTACATCCAGGTGGATACCCTGCTGAGTCTGCAAAAACCGCGCACGGACTTCCCGGATGAGGTCATCTTCATTATGTACCACCAGATCACCGAATTGTATTTTAAGCTGGCGCTGCGCGAGTTTGAGCAATTGGGTGAAAAACAAGATATCAGCGCTGCTTTCTTCATTGATCGCGTCACGCGCATCAACCGTTATTTTGAGGCCCTGACCAAAAGCTTCGAGATCATGATCCTCGGGATGGAAAAGGAGCAATTCCTCAAATTCCGCATGAGCCTTTTGCCGGCGAGCGGTTTCCAGTCGGCACAATACCGCAAAATTGAAATGTATTCGACGGATTTTGTTAACCTCATTCACAAGGATGTGCGCGCGAACTTCACCGGGAACGAAGCGGTGGAAAGCATGTTTGAGCATATTTACTGGAAAGAGGGTGCGACGGAGCTGGAAAGCGGCAAAAAAACGCTTACGCTCATTGAGTTTGAAAATCATTACCGCGACGAATTCATCCGCCTGGGAGAAAACATCCGCCACAAAAACCTTTGGCAAACCTATCTCCGCCTGAGCGCCGAAGACCGACAAAACCCGCAGGTGATCCGCGTACTAAAGCAAAATGACGTCAACGTAAATATCAATTGGCCACTGGCGCATTACAAATCCGCGGTGCGTTACCTCCAGCAGGACCCGAGCGACATCGCGGCAACCGGCGGTACCAACTGGCAGAAATACCTGCCGCCGCGCTTCCAGAAACGAATTTTCTACCCGCAGATTTGGTCCGAACAGGAAAAAACCGAATGGGGCAAAGCCTGGGTGGAGGAAATTTTGGGGTAAACTAAGAATTGAAAACTGAAAGTTGAAAATTAGTTTTCAGTTCTTAACTTTCAGTTTTCAGCTTCCAAAGCTTCATACAAATCAACGAGGTACAGTTGCTGGTTGGGCGTTGAGTTCAGTAGGATTTTCACTTCATTTTGGGTGATGGGCTTCACGGTATATACCTGGAACAACTGTGAGAGAAAATTCCCGTCCATGAAGCAAAAATGGTGCTTGTAGAATTTCGAGATCCCGGCCAGCTTCGGAAATTCGGCCTTTCCAAGATTGCCCCCGGCAATGAGGATCACCTTTAAACCTTCACTGATCTTGCATTTCAGGGTTTCGTCGGGCAATACGAAAGCAGTATAGACTTCGTCATCGTTTTCGTCAAACAGCAGGACCTGTACCTGGTAATCCGATTCGTTTTTCAGTAAGAAGGGCTTGTCGCCCGCCAGTCTGGAAACCGGAAGGAAAGGAGCATTGTCAAGTTTTGCAATTGTGTTTTCCGGGTAGGGGGTACAGCTGTCGATCAGGTTCATTTCGTTCAGGTCATACGCTTTGATGCAATCCTGCACATACTGTTCAGCCAGCTTGTTCCGCAGCGGAATACGCTCTTCGATCTCAACCTGCACAGGCGTTAGGTGCAGGTAAGTCGTATTTTGCTGATCATCATAATCTTCGTCCGACAGTACGGGCTTTTCCATGGTCCGGATCAGCGAATCGAGCTGCATGCGCTCCTCCTTGCTGAATTTCGAAAAGGAAGTGGCGGTTTTTTCTTCTTCCTTTTCTTCCACACCGGCGTAATTCACCAGGAAAAAGATGGAAAGGCCAACGAGGGCAAGAATGGCAACCATACCCGCTACTTTCGGGAAAGTCCAGGTTCGGATACGTGCTTTTTGTGCAAAATATACCTGTTCGCCCTTCATGAGCGAAAAATGGACTTCCTGCAGTTTTTCCCGGTGCTCGGGATTCAGCTTAAGCAGTTGCAGCTGTTTGGTGATCCAAAGCACATAAGGCGCTGTCGCCAGCGGATGTTTGAAGAGCTCGATAGCCTGCTCGCTGAACTGCACTTTATGCGCATAAAAGGCTTTGGTGAAAAAATTCAGCACTTCGAGTTGCTGCGGCAGGAAAAACGGCTTGAATTTCTCGTTAAAATCTGTGCTGGAGCTCAATTGTTCGCTTTCCGAAAGGGCTTTTTTCCAATCGGCGTCCAGTTTGCGGGTGAGCTTGTCCTGGACAATAAATTGTCCCTGCTCGGTCAGCAAGGGAATATACGAAGCGATTTCCAACTTAAATTTTTCGGGGTTTTGCTCGAAAACCCGGTTCAGTTCCGGAACGAGAAAAGGTGTGATAAAACGCTTGAAATCGTTGAATAAAAAATGTTCTTCGAGCTTGGGGTTGAAATCATTTTTGCCCGCTTTTCCTTCGGCAAGCAAGCGGTACAAGTTTGGTGACGCATACACCCACTGGTCAAACACGATCAGCGCCTCATCCTTCAGCTCCATCAGCATGTGTGCGAGCTCAGGCAGTGTAAAAGTCCGCTCTCCCTGCAAAAAAACGCGATTAGCAGCATATTGGCTGTCGATCAGCTCCGCCACTTTCGCCTTATCGCTGAAAAACAACTCTTCCTGCGGAAGCTGGAGAAAGTGTTTCAGTGCTTGCAGCGAAATATAAGTCATGAGCTTATTTTTTGAGGTATTGCAGGGCTTTTTTGACCTCGGAATCAAAAGTCGAAACAACCGTGTAGTAGCCTTGCTCGGTCCACAGCTGGCGGGCGATTTCGGCCTTGAGGTTATAACGGATCACTTCCTTGCTCGTATTAAAGCCCTTTTTATTCAAAGGAATCTGGTAATTTTCTTCAGCATAAGCTGTGAACCTGTTCAGCAGTTTATCGTTTACCTGGAATTGGCTGTTGAATTCTTCGAGTGATTTCCAGTTGCCGCGCTTATCGGCCAGGAAGTCGAACGCAAAATTCTGGAAAGCCGGCGTGTAGCGCAAATCGGTGAAATACCAGCTCAGGCCCGTGGTATCCATCGGGATGAAAATGTCCGGCATAATTCCCCCGCCGTCATACACGATCTTACCTTTCGGCGTTTTGTATTTTTTGGCGTTTTTGAGCATGCTGCTATCCATGTGGTACAATTCGCCATTTTCATAGCGTTCCAGCTGATCTTCGTAATACTGGTCAAAATCTTCGGAATACGGCTTTTGGATGCAGCGGCCGGTTGGGGTGTAATACCGGGCAATCGTCAGGCGGAGGTTGCTGCCGTCTTTCAGCAGGATATCTTCCTGCACGAGGCCTTTTCCAAACGAACGGCGTCCCATGATTGTTGCACGGTCGTTGTCTTGCAGCGCCCCGGCCACTATTTCACTTGCCGAGGCCGAGTTGCTGTTGATGAGCACGACCACTTCGGTATTTTCGAGGATTCCCTTGGAAGTTGCCTTGTAAGTCACCTGCCCGGAATGCAATCCTTTGGTTTTCACGATCGGCACATCCGGACCGAGGAATTCATCCACGATTTCAGTCGCCGACTGGAGCACGCCGCCGCCGTTATTGCGCAGGTCGAAAATCAGTTTTTTCATGCCCTGGGCTTTCAGCTTGGAGGCCGCCCGGTTGAATTCAGTATCGGATGTCACCGAAAACTGGTCGAGCTTGATATAGCCCACATCTTTGCTGAGCATCGTGGCGCACACAATCGATTCGATCGGGATGATGCCACGGACAATCTGTTTTTTGATCTTTTTACCACCGCGATAAATTTCGAGCTTAACCGGGGTGTTTTCCTGGCCTTTGAGCATTTTCATCACCCGCTCGTTGTTGATTTTCTTAGAAGCGACCTTTCTTCCTTCGATGGAGATGATCTTATCGCCGGGTTTGATGCCTGCCACGAAAGAAGGGGCGCCCTCGATGACGTTTGTAATGCAGATCGTGTCGCGGATAATGCTGAAACGCACACCAATCCCGCCGAATTTGCCTTCAATCATTTCGGAAGCGAGCTTAAACTCACTCGCCGGGATGTAATTGCTGTGCGGGTCCAGCTTGTGGAGCATGTCGGAAATCGCTTCTTCGAAAATCTTGTCGCCGTTGAGCGAATCCACGTATTTTTCGTTCAGGATCTGGATAATATCCTTCACTTTCGAATATTTTTCCTCGCCGGAACTCAGCGAAACGGGCGAATTGTTCGGCGTCAGTACGTGACCCATCCAGAGGCCGGCAGCCAGGGTAATGGCCATGGCGAAAGGGATGAGGTAGTTGGAATTAGTTTTCATCAAAGGGATTTTCAATTTGTACCAGGTCGAGGTCGGTATCCCGCAGGAAATCCACGCCGGTCGTATCTTTATAAATTTTACTGAAGACCAGCCGCGTGATACCGGCCTGTAAAATCAGCTTGCTGCAATCTTTGCAGGGGGAAAGCGTCAGGTAAAGCGTTGCGCCGACGCAATTGTTGGTGGAACGGGCCACTTTCAGGATAGCATTGGCTTCGGCGTGCAAGACGTACCAATGGGTTTCACCCTCTTCGTTTTCGCAGCTGTTATTGAAACCCGCGGGGGTTCCGTTGTAGCCGTCGGAAATGATCGCACCGTCCTTCACGATAATTGCGCCCACCTTTTTGCGGGTGCAGTGGGACAGTTCCGCCCAGGTGTGGGCCATGCGTAAATAAGCCTTGTCGTATCTGCGTTGCTTGTCATCCATATAACCGAACAAACCTAAACAAAAATAGCGGATTTTATAGAAAGCTTAACAAAATTTAGTAGAAAAAAGCCTATTTTTGCTTCAACCCGCAGGATTTTGAGAAAAACGGACATAGGCATTATTCTGAACCGCATTTCGTATTCGGAAACCAGCATCATCGTTAAATGTTTTACCCGGGACAACGGCCTGAAAGCCTTCCTGGTACAAGGCGGGAAAAAGAAATACAGCTCGGCGCTCCAGGTCATGATGCCGGTGGAATTCACTTTTTACCAGAAAAAAGAAGAGCTGGCCAAAATGTATGATCCGGCCCTGGTGCTCAACCTGCAGGAAACCCAATTCGACCCGCTCAAATCCAGTTACCTGTTTTTCCAATCGGAAATTTTGCTGCAATGCCTCAAGGAAGGCCAGATTGATGCCGAATTGTTCCGTTTTTCGATGGAAGAGCTCGTGTGGCTGAATATTCACGACAATCACGCCAATTACCTGCTTTGCTGGCTGCTGGAGCTTTGCAATATCCTGGGTTTTTCGCCGCACGTCATGGATGCGGCTGCCCTTGATTTTGATTTGCAGAACGGCGAGATCAAAAACGGGATGATGCCGCACAGTCAATGCGTGAGCCATCCGGATATCCGCCTCTTGTCCGGCTTGCTTTTGTCCGGCAAAGAAGAACGCCTCGCCTTGCAGATTCCCAAAGAGAGCCGTCGTTTTTTGCTGAACCTGCTGCTGGATTATCTCAAAATCCACATCAGTGGCTTCAAATACCCGAAATCCTTCGAGGTTTACCAGGTAATTTGGTATGAATGAAGCTATGGGCTGACCGGCGGTTGAACCTTTCCGTAAAATAGTTGTAATTTTAATGGTACAATTTTGGCATGCCCCGTCATGCGCAATAATCGACCTGAAATGAAACGTATCCATCACCTGTTTTTGAGTTGTTTGCTGGGTTTTATGCCCCTTTCCCTGTTTTCACAGGACTGCAACAGCTTTTTTGTTCCCCCGGCTAATATTGACGGGCTGGAAATTACCGCAACGCATACCGGGAGCGTGGGAGTTTACGGCACAGCCTTTACTTCCTGTTCGGTAACCACAGGCGCTGATGCAGCCTGGCTCGGCAGCTCGGGCCCTTTTGAATATACGCTGAATTTCAGTACGCCGATCCGCCAGCTGACCATGCAAATCAGCGCAACGGGCAACCCGGGTGAGGAAAGCTTTACGCTCGTAACCAATGCCGGCAAACCAAGCATTACTACCCTGAATTCCTGCTATACCAAAATCGAAGGAAACCAGATTTTCAGCGGCCTCGACTCCCCCGGAAATGGCGGCGGCGGTGTTTTTGTAGTGAAAGGCAGCCAGGATTTTACCACGCTTACGATTTCCGGGAACGGTGGCCTCAACGGATCACTTTTTTCTTTTTGTGCGAATGTGGTAAAAGGAAGTTGTGCGGTGGGAAACACGGCGCCGGTTTTCAAGGAACTCCGCGTCAAATTGGGCTGCGGAAGTCCCGGGATCCGTTTGGCGGATATCCCGGCGATGAATACCCCGAAAAACCTGGAGGTCAGCTGGCACAGCGCCATTCCGGCAAACCAGGCCAACCGGCTTTCGGGCGGCCAGCTCACAGCGGGCAGTTATTATGCCGTGTTTTATGATAAAAAAGCCGATTGTTTCGGAACGGCAAGCACGAAAATTGACGTAGTTGCACCCGACGGGCCAAAAGTCTTTGCCGGGAACGACCTGACAGTTTGCCAAGGAAGCGAAATTACCCTGAATGCGAACGGGGCCGAAAGTTACAGCTGGGATAACGGCGTGGAACAGGGGGTTGCTTTCGGAGTGTTCGCTAATAAAATCTACACCGTAACGGGAACAGATGCCAAAGGATGCAGCAGCACCGACCAGGTCTATGTGAAAGTAAACCCCAAGCCGCGGGTGGACGCCGGCAGCGACCGCACGGTCAAAAAAGGCGAGGAAGTGACCCTAAAAGCCTTCGGCGCGCTGAGTTACAAATGGGACAAAGGCGTGGAACAAGGCGTATCTTTCCTGCCTGAAAAATCGGATAATTATACGGTGGTCGGTACGGATGCCAACGGCTGTACGGACGATGATGAGGTGCTCGTCACCGTGGAAGGCG
>CBINGV010000080.1:0-13180 GCA_966250255.1 uncultured Flavobacteriales bacterium
AGCATCAGCTTTGGTGAATCCATTACCGCAACGGACGTACAGGAATTGGTAGACGTATGTGCAAAAGCCGCAGGAAAGGCTGCCGATGAGCTGGAGATCAGCTCCGAAATTGCGATTGCTGCAACTGATCTCCGCAGCGATGCCATCCTGACACACCCGACCTTCAACACACACCATACGGAATCACAAATGATGCGTTACCTGAAGCGTCTCGAAAACAAAGACCTTTCGCTGGTACACAGCATGATCCCGCTCGGTTCCTGTACGATGAAACTGAATGCGGCATCTGAACTGATTCCGATTACCAACCCGCAGTTTGCCAACATGCACCCTTTTGCACCGGTTGAGCAAGCCGAGGGTTATCACGCGATGTTTCGCCAATTGGAAAAAGACCTCTGCGAATCAACCGGTTTTGCCGCAGTTTCCCTGCAGCCGAATTCCGGAGCCCAAGGTGAATACGCCGGCTTGATGGTGATTAAAGCTTACCACGAATCCCGCGGCGATTTCAACCGCAAACACATGATCATTCCTTCCTCCGCTCACGGAACCAACCCGGCTTCGGCAGTAATGGCCGGCTTCGAGGTGGTGGTTACCGGCTGTGATGAAAACGGGAACGTCAATATTGATGAATTGCGCGCCAAAGCCATCGAGCTGAAAGATACGCTCGGCGGTTTGATGGTCACTTACCCGTCCACACACGGTGTATTCGAAGAGGGAATCCGTGAGATTACCTCTATCATCCACGAAAACGGCGGACAGGTATACATGGACGGTGCCAATATGAATGCCCAGGTAGGCTTGACCAACCCGGGTAACATCGGTGCGGATGTTTGTCACCTGAACCTGCACAAAACATTCGCCATTCCACACGGGGGCGGAGGTCCGGGAATGGGCCCGATCGGTGTGGCTTCCCACCTGGCGCCTTTCCTGCCGGGCAGCGAGCTGATCAAAGCCGGTGGCGAAAAAGCGATCCATGCGGTTTCTGCTGCGCCTTACGGCAGCGCCCTGATCCTGCTGATTTCTTACGGCTACATCAAAATGCTCGGTGCCAAAGGCCTGCGCGAATCCACAGAAAACGCGATCCTGAATGCCAATTACATCGCTTCTTCCCTGAAGGGGCATTACGATATTCTTTATACCGGGATCAACGGTACGGTGGCCCACGAGCTCATTCTCGATTGCCGCGAGTTCAAAAAAACGGCTGAAGTGGAAGTGGCCGATATGGCGAAACGCCTGATCGACTTCGGTTTCCATGCGCCAACGGTTTCCTTCCCGGTTGCCGGAACGCTGATGATCGAACCGACCGAAAGTGAAGACAAGGCCGAGCTTGACCGCTTTATCGAAGCGATGATCCAGATCCGCAAGGAAATTGCACACATTGAAAGCGGAAAAGCCGACAAGGTGAACAACCTGCTCAAAAATGCGCCGCATACCGCCGATTGCATCATCAACCGCGATTGGACTTATCCATACACGCCGAAGGAAGCGGCTTACCCGGTTGAATACCTGCGCGAGTTTAAATACTGGGTGCCTGTGCGCCGCGTAGACAATGCCTTTGGCGACCGCAACCTCGTTTGCTCCTGCCCAGGCATCGAAAGCTACATGACAGAAGAAGCATAACTTGCTTTTAGCATAAGGAAAGCCGTTTGTTTCTGCAAGCGGCTTTTTTATTTGTACCTTAGGGCTTTCTAAGAATATGAAAACGATCCTCGAAACCGAACGCCTGTTTATCCGCGAATTTACCCCGGATGATGCCCCGTATATCCTGGAACAGCTTACCACGGAAGAGTGGTTGCGTTTTATCGGTGACCGCAAAGTGTATGACCTGGCTGCTGCCCGGAATTACCTGGTGAGCCACCTGATACCGGGCTACACTGAAAAAGGCTTTGGTTTTTATGCCGTCGACCTGAAAAGCAATGGAAAAACCATCGGTATGTGCGGCCTCGTTAAACGCGATGAGCTGGAAGATATCGATATTGGCTTTGCTTTCCTGCCGGCCTATTTCGGGAAAGGATATGCTTATGAAAGTGCCCGGGCGGTGCTTAGCTACGCTTTCGAACAGCTCAAAAAAGAACGCATCTGCGCCATTACGCTGGCCGAAAACCAGTCTTCCATCCACTTACTGAAAAAACTCGGCCTGGAGTACAAAAAACAGGTGCTATTCAGCGATCCTCACGAGGAACTGATGCTTTTTGAAGTCAAAGCTGTGAAAAAATCTTAAACATGCAATCCGCTTTTGCTTTTTAATCGTAATTGTTGTAAATTGAGGAATATGAAAACGTATGTGAATTACAGTTTGCTGCTCATGGTGCTTGTTTTTTCCTCGTGCCAGGCGCAGCAGGATACCAATACCCAAAGCATGAAACCAAAATACAACGAATTGACCAAGCAGCAGAAAAATGTCATCCTGCACAAAGCAACCGACCGTCCTTTTACCGGGGATTATTACCTCAAAAATGACAAAGGCCTTTACGTTTGCCGCCAGTGCAACAACCCGCTTTACTCCTCCGAAGATAAATTTGAGGCCCATTGCGGCTGGCCGAGCTTTGACGATGCCATCCCGGGCGCAGTAAAACAGGTGCCGGATGCTGACGGTGAACGGGTGGAAATCATCTGTAACAATTGCCAGGGCCACCTGGGGCATGTCTTCGTGGGCGAAGGCTTTACCGATAAAAATACGCGGTATTGTGTCAATACCAGTTCCCTGGTTTTTTACCCGGCTGCTGATGTGCGCAAGATTCCGCCTGTGATAAAATAAACTGCGGCATGGACATTGTATGTTATTTTTTTTAGATTTGTCTATCAATTCTAAAAACAAGATACTATGAAACCAAAACACCTCAGATTCACCTTATTTTTAGGCGCTTACCTGTTCTTTGCTGCCAGCTGCTCGCAAAATCAGGAAGCCACCACAGAAGAAGAAAACACCCCTGCCGAAGACTATCTCCTGATGGTTTATGACGAAGGGAAAAATCAATACGGATACAAAGACAGCGAAGGAAAAATGGTGATTCCGTTCGGGAAATACGAAATGTGTTTTACCGATACGATGCGCTCTTATGCCGTAGTAACAACAACCGAAGGCGGACTGATCGCGATTGACCGCCTGCAGAAAAAACTCTACGATGTTTTTGTGTACGACAATGGCCCCGATTACCCGGCTGAAGGCTTGTTCCGGGTGATGAAAGGTGAAAAAATCGGCTATGCCGACGCCAAAAGCGGGGAAATCGTGATCGAGCCGGCTTATGCTTGTGCCTGGCCTTTCGATGGCGGAAAAGCAAGGGTGAGCAGGGATTGCACTAAGGAACAGGACGGTGAAAATACCATCTGGCTCAGCGATAATTGGTTCATGATCGATAAGGAAGGCAAAGAAGTGAAGTAAATCAGGAGTTAGTAGTTGCTGAGTTGGTCTTTTAAATTCAGTAATGCCCTAAAGTTCCATCGTCAGTTTGTAATGCGAATTTTGAAAGCCGTTTTCGAGGTAAAAGCGTTGGGCGTCAACCCTGCTTTGACTCGTAGCGAGCTCCAGGACCAGGCAGTTTTCTTTCCGGGCAAGGGCCCGGGCAAATTCCAGGGCTTGCTGACCGATTTTCCGCTTCCGGTAAGCCGGTAAAACAATAAGCTCGAGGATTTCGGCTACTTTTCCGTTGTGGTGCAGTTGGTGCATAATATTCATGCCCAAAAAACCGCAGGGGCTCCCTTCAAATTCAAATACAAAGGGAAAATAGCTGCCTGTGCTTGTCAAGGCCTCCAAAGTCTCCGAGAAAAGGGCAGGATCAAATGGCGCCCGCTTCAATTCCTCCATGCAGCGGCGGATGAAGCCGGAATCGGATACAACAGCAGGACGTATATTAATCATGTGGTTTTTTTGAACCATATAAGAAAACCGGATAGCCTAAGCCTGAACTTTATCTGTTTTCAGCTACTAAAGGGCATTTTTCACAATTTCATCCACTACAGCAGGGTCGAGCAGGGTCGAGGTGTCGCCCAGGTTTGAGGTGTCGCCTTCGGCTACTTTGCGTAAAATCCGGCGCATGATTTTACCGGAGCGTGTTTTCGGGAGTCCGCTGACGAACTGGATTTTGTCCGGAAGGGCAATTTTGCCGATTTCACGCGTAACCGTTTCCAGGATACGTTTGCGGGCGCTTTCCGTTTCGGTTACTTCGTGCTCACAAACGACAAAAGCGTAGATCGACTGCCCTTTTACCGGATGCGGATAACCTACCACCGCCGATTCAATCACCAGCTCATCTTCGTTGATCGCATTTTCGATTTCGGCTGTACCGAAGCGGTGTCCTGATACGTTGATCACATCATCAATCCGCCCGATAATTCGGTACATGCCTTTGTGGTCGCGCTTAGCCCCGTCGCCGGTGAAATAATAGCCGTCGTAATGCGAAAAATAAGTCACACGGCAACGCTCGTGATCGCCGAAAGTGGTGCGGAGCATGGATGGCCACGGCGCTTTGATACAGAGGTAGCCCTCCACGTCGGATTCGGTAATTTCGCTGCCGTCCTGGTTGAGCAAGGCCGGCTGGATGCCCGGAAGCGGGTAACCGGCAAAAGTCGGTTTCAGCGGCGATAAATTCCCCAGTCCCGAAATCATGATCCCGCCGGTTTCGGTTTGCCACCAGTTGTCGACCACCGGGCAGTTGCCTTTGCCCACAAATTCGTGGTACCAGTGCCAGGCTTCGGAATTGATCGGTTCACCCACCGTCCCGATCACTTTCAGTGAAGACAGATCGTAAGGCTTTACGTAGTCCTCGCCGTAAGCCATCAGGGAACGGATTGCCGTAGGCGCTGTGAGGAACTGGTTCACGTTGTATTTGTCGATCACCTGCCAGAAACGGCCGGCATCGGGGAAAGTTGGGATCCCTTCGAACATGACGCTGGTAGCGCCGCTGAGCAGCGGACCGTACAAAATGTAGGAATGGCCGGTGATCCAGCCGATATCGGCCGTACACCAGTAAATATCATCGTTTTCGTATTGATATACATTCTGGAAAGAATAAGCGGTATAGACCATGTAGCCGCCGCAGGTGTGCACCACGCCTTTCGGTTTGCCCGTTGATCCGGAGGTGTAGAGGATGAACAGCATATCTTCGGAGTCCATGCTTTCGGCCGGGCATTCTTTTGACTGACCGCGGATGATCTCTTCCCAGGAAATGTCGCGTTTCGAATCCAACTCGACTTTCCAGCCCAGGCAATTGTAAACGATCGTATGCTCCACGGAGCTGCAATTTTTCAGGGCTTCGTCCACCACGCTTTTGAGCGGGATTTGTTTCGCCCCGCGGTTGAGTCCGTCAGCCGTGATCACCAGGCGCGCCCGGGCATCGTTTACCCGGTCGGCGAGCGCTGTTGCTGAAAAACCGGCGAAAACAACGGAATGCACCGCACCGATTCGGGCGCAGGCCAACACCGCAATGGCCAGCTCGGGGATCATCGGCAAATAGATGCAAACCCGGTCACCTTTGCGGATACCCAAAGCACGCAAACCATTGGCAAATTCGCACACTTTTTCATACAACTCACGGTAAGAATAGCTTATTTCAGCTTGGGAAGGGTCGTTCGGCTCCCAGATAATCGCGTTTTTATGGCCGATTTTTCCAAGCTGGCGGTCAAAAATATTTTCTGTAATGTTCAGTTTTGCCCCCTTGAACCACTCGATTTTCGGCTCGCTGAAATTCCACTCCAGGACCTTGTCCCATTTTTGCTGCCAGTAGAAATGTTCGGCGATGTCGGCCCAGAAAGCTTCGGGATTGGCGACACTTTGCGCATATTTTTCTTCGTACTCTTCAAAGGATTTGATCTGTAATGCCATAGTTTGACGGGTTTTGAACAAATGTAGAAAAAATTTGTGAGTTAGTAGTTATGGAGTTTCGGAGTTAGTAGTTGACAGTCATCCGTAACTGATCAACTCCTAACTTACAAACTCTACAAAGTGGTATTGTTTTTGAAAGAAGAGCGATGTGCAATTTTAAAGCGGAAAGTTGTAATGGCGTTGCTCGCTAAATTTTAATAACTTTGCAAGGCATTTATACATGAAAAAATTACTGTTTATTCTCCTGCCCCTGTTCAGTTTGTCTTCCTGCGTGGAAATCATTGACGAATTGATCCTGAATAGCGATGGTTCGGGGACTTTCAAATATGTGGTGAACCTCAGCCAGAGCAAGGTGAAGGTGAATTCCGTGCTGGCCCTGGACAGCCTGGATGGCAAACGGGTCCCGGACATCGAGGAGATCAAGCAGACGATCAACGAATACAAGCAAAAACTCCAGGAAAAAGAAGGCATAACCAATGTAAAGGTAGAGACGGACTTCACGTATTTCATCCTGAAATTCCAATGCGATTTTAACAGCGTCGAAAACCTGCAGAAAGCCATCCGGGAGATTGCCAAGGAGCAGGATAAAAAAGGCGAATACAAGGAGCTGAACCACACCTGGCTGGAATGGGAGGGGAATAAATTGGTCCGTTCCGTTCCGACACTTACCACGCAAACGACCCACAAGCTCAAACAGGAAGATGCCGATGCGCTGAAGCAGGGAAAATACACTTCGATCACCCGCTTCGACCGCCTGATCGATTATTGTGAAAACCCGCAGGCCAAAATCCCGCAAAGCAAGACGGTATGCGCCATTGTGACGAACCCTTACGCCCTGATCCAGAACATCAAATTGCTGGAAAATACCATTTACCTGACCAACATAAAAAAAACACCCTGACTTCGTTTAACCCATTCAAAAAAGTAGTATCTTAGCTTTACGATACTGTATTCAGTTCAACATGAAGAAAATAAATTTAATCGCACTAATCTTAGCTACTACGAATGCCTTTGCACAACTCTCAGAAGATTTTATTCCGAAAGATGCGGTTACCGTATTAAGTATCAATAACATTAACCTCCTCAAAAAGGTTTCGATGGACGAGCTTGTCCAGTACGAATTTATGGCTGAAGTCCAGGCGGAGCTGTTTGACGGCTCCACCAGCGGCAAAAACCTGAAAGATTCGGGAATTGACTTTGACCAGAAGCTGAATGTATTTTACGGCCAGAACCAGGATTACGAAGTGGCCGGTTTTCCTTTGTGATCCTCGACAAGAAAAAGCTTTTTTCGGTATTCGACGATTTTGAGCCGCAGGCTACGGATATTCCCGGGATCGAAATGTATTCGAGCTATTTCAACCACCTGATCATCAAGGGAAGTACCGGGATGGTGCTGCGTGTTGACCCGACCTATGAAAAAATTTCCACCGTGACGGATTCCGTTTGGATGGCGCGTGGTTTCGGTTATTTTTACGATGGTTACGACAATTCCTTTTCCGAGGACCCGGAATACAGTGAGGAAGAAAGCGACATTGAAGTACCCTACAATTCCGAAGAGATTTTCGAAGAAGAAATTCCCGAGCAGGATACGGTGGAAGAGCCGATGAGCGAATTCGACCTGATGAACAAAAATTACTGGGAAATGCGCGACAGCATTACCAATGAGCTCCAGTTCCGTTACTTCAGCGGGATTGTCGACCAGATTTATGTGAAAAACATCCACCTGAAAAACCACGATGCCAAATTCGCCCTGCAGCTGACGCATGATTCCGATGGGATTTTTTACCTGGATAATTCACGCAATTTCCGCAATGCGCGCGGCCTGTGGTATTTCCAGACCATGTTCCCGGAATTGTACACCGATTTGCAGCAATTGTATACCGGCAACGTGATGCTGGGCGATATCCTGCTCAACGAAAGCTCGGTGGACATCCATTTCGAAGCCAATTACGGCGAAGCCCTAGGCGCGATTTACGAAAAGCTCAACGGCAGCAAATTCGATAAAAACGTCTTGAAATATATCCATGAGAATACGACCGGGTTTTTCACCTACAATGTCAACCTGAAGGAAGGCTACAACAAGGCGTATGACATCATTATCCCAATCCTGAGCGAAGAAAAAGACCCGCGGATTTCAAGCAATGTCCTGATGGCCGAGCTGATCAACGAGTTTGTCAACACCGACGCGATTTTCGATACCTACAAAGGCAGCATGTTCGGCAGCTTCAACGGGATTAAAAAAGTGAAAACCAAAAAGATCGAATTCTTCTACGACGAAGAAACCTTCGAATACGGGGAAAAAGAAATCGAAGGGGAGGAAGACATGCCGATTTTCACGATGGGCTTTTCAACCAACCGCAGCGACATCCCGGAAAAAGTGCTCAAGCATTTCGGCCGGATGACTTCCCGTTTCCGCGATATGGGCAATTACTGGATTGTGGAAGATGCCATTTTCAATTCCGTGCCGCTTTACATCATCAACAAAAACAACCTGATGATTTTCACCAACGACGAAGACCTGGCCAAAAACCACAGCAACGGTTACGGATCTCAGTCCCTGAAAGGCAAAAAGGCTTCGGCGGCCAAGAAAAGCAAATTCATGTATGCCTATTTCGACTGGGGGCTGGCCCTCAGCAAGCTGCCGCGCGAAATGTTCAGCACCAAACAAAATGAAATCCTCGATGCCATGCGCGGGCGGACAGGCGTAATCGAACTGACCTCATCCAAAACAACGAAGGAAAAAACGTCGTTTGACATTTCCTACCGCTTTGAGGGCAACTACGAAAATTCCGGTAAATATTTGCTGGATATGGTGAATACGGTTTACGTCTTATCCAAATAAACGCATGTTAGCACGCCAGGGACTCGTTATTGTACTTTTAATCTCGCTGATCGCCGGCTATTTTTATTTCCGTCCTTATTTCCTGGGAAAGGAGGAAGAGCCGAACATTACCGACCGCCTGCCCCCGGGCGAGCTCATCGGGAAAATCCAGCTGCTTGACCTGGCCCGTGAAACCAATTCTTTCTTGTATTACAACAAGCTCCCGTTCCGCGACTTCCTCACCTATGAGTTTTTACTGGCCCAGGGCAAAAGCTACGGGCTTGATATCCAGAAACCGCTTTATTTTTTTGCCAATGAAAGCGGCGAATGGGGTTCGGTTGTCCCGGTAAAGGACAGCAGCAAAATCATGTCGGGTGTCGTGCGCCTGCGTCAGACCATTGATGTGGAAGATACGCTCGTCGGCGGGCAGCGCGTGTTTAAGTTCCCGGGCGAGAATATCTACATGACATACGGCAAAACCTGGTTGTTCATGTACAGCGGCAACCAGCTTCCCAAGCGCATGTACCATGTTATTTACTCCAAAAAAGGCGAAATCAACCCGATGTGGAAAGACTTCCTGAAACAAAAACTGATCGAGAAGCAAAGCCTGGTATTTTATTCCAGCTCTCCGCGACTCAAAAAATACGGGGTGGAAAAGGCGATTTTCACGCATAGCAGCGATTCAGTGCAATTTACGCTCCGGTCATATTTCAAAGCGAAGGGCGAATTTGATTTCAGTCTCAAGGAAAAAGGCCTGGCGCTGTCGCATGCCGGCAAGTTTGACAAATCGCTCACCTTCCATTTTAACATCGAAAAAATCCGGAAAAACCCGAATGCACCGCTTAAATTATGGCTGGCTGACGTGTCTAAGCGCATCAGCTTCCCGGTAACGGAGTTTTTCAATGCCTGGGAAGGTGATATCTCCTTCCAGGAGGGCGGTGTCCAGAAAATCAAGGAAAGCTACATTGAAACCGAATTTGACGAGGAGTTCAATTCCATCGAAGTGAAAAAAGAGAAAGAAGTACTCGTTCCGGGTTATGCCGTTTTGCTTTCCATGAACGAATTTCAGAAGCAATTCGTCAGCCGTTTATTTGGCAAGGGCATCATGCGGAAGGAAGGGAACCGCTTTCATATCCTGACTTCGCCCCCGTTGAAGATCAACCAGAACGCGGAGTACCTGATGTTGCATTCATCCAACCACGCGCCGAAAATCATGGCCAACGGGGAAAACCGGGCCAGCTGGAAACAGGATCATATCCTGTATGATTTCCGGGTGGATTCGCTGAATGCGAAGGAATTGTTTTTTTCGGTGAGCTTCCCGGGGATGAGCTTGCTGCGGAAGAACAGATTCCTGATGAAACCCTGGTAGTTTTGGACGCAAAGAGGCGCGGGGTTTTCGCAAAGTACGCGAAGTAAGGTTAAGCGCAAAGTATTGTGAAAGCGTTTTTCCCTCCTTGAGGAGGGATCAAGGGAGGTGACCTTGAGCCCGAAAGAAAAAGTCTTTTGCGTTCATAGCGCCGACTTTTGTAAACTTTGCGTCCTGGAAAATTCCGCTTAATTCAAAACCACCACTTTCCCGACTTTCCGCCCCTTTTCGGTATTGGATGCCGTCCAGATGAGGTAAACGCCTGCGCTGACTTTTTCGCCTTCCAGGTTTTTGCCGTCCCAGGTAGCGGTACCGCCGTTTGACGTGGTCCGGAAAACAAGGTTGCCGGCCGCATCGGTGAATTTCACGTCCGAATCTTCTTTGATCCCCTGGATGGTGATCAGGCCATTAAACTCCGGTTTTACCGGGTTCGGGAAAACAATCACATCGCTGTATTTATCGTCGCCGAGAGAAGCATCGGTGCGGAGCGAAACCATCCCGGCATCGGTAATGATGAAGAGTTCGCCGGTTTTGTCGTTAAACTCCATGTCGATGATGTTATTGGAAATCAGGGGGCTGTTTTCCTTGGTGTAGCTCGCAAGTACTTCCATGCCATCGGCCGAAAGCAGGAAAATCCCGGCATTGGCCGTTCCCATCCATTTGCGGTTGCCGCCGTCTACTTCGATGTCCGTGATGCTTGTGTTCCCAAGGACATATTCCACGTTGCCTTCGAAATCGATTTTAATGCGCTGGGCATTGTAATCGCCCGGATCAGCTCCGAAAGCGCCTTCACTGTTGTAAAGTACGGCGAAACCGTTGGGTGTGCCGATCCAGATCTCGTTATCGAGGTCCACCGCGACCGCTGTTACATTCCCGTCAGGCAGGGCACCTGTATTGGTCCCCTCGTTGATGATCACGTATTGGTCGTCCGACGGATCGTCGAGCGTATTGTTGTCATTGAAACCGATCAGGCCTTCGTCGAGCACGGCAAACCATTTGTGGTTGTTCCGGTCAATGATCATTCGCCCGGAGAACTTATTCTGCACGCTGCTCTGGATCGGAAACTGGTACCATTGCTTGTCCTTGGTGTATACCTTTAGTGGGTTGAGCGAAAAACAGTTGAGTACCCATAAGTTGCCCTTGCTGTCGTATTCCACATCCGAAACACAGATATTATCGTGGATCCCGGCGGCGTGTTTGATGAAAGGCGAGTTGTCCTGGTTGAAGGTTTCCGTCAGTTTTTGGCCGTCGTCGGAAATCGAAAGCGGGATTTCGCTGTAGGAACCGATGGCGACCTGGTCCGTGTTGTTGGGATTAATTGCGATGCTGGAGACATCGAAGACGTTTTTGTTGTCCCACAGGGCGTCGGTTGTCCGGTTAAAATTGTGCCAGCTTTCATCTGCGAATGTATAAGCACCTGAAACATTATACTGGAAGGTTGTTTTTTGGATCACCCCTCCGGCTACGGCAATTTTATCTTTCGTTCCATTCAGGGCAAAAAAACTGTTGTGCAGCGGTCCCGAATCAGCAATGCGGCGATTACCGGAGCCCGACATTTCCAGGATGCCGCTGTTGCGGTCAGCGATATACATTTTATCCGCATTCAGGCAGGCATACATCGGCTTTACCGGTCCGAAGGCGGAAAAATCGTTAATCACGGCCTCGAGTCCCAGGTTGCTGTTTAGCAAATAAACCCCGTCGTAGAGGCAGATCAATACCTGGTTGTCGTCCACGCGTGCGCTTTCCACCTCGATGCTGAAGGTCAGGTTGAGAGCGTCTGTCAGGCCGGAAGCACTCACCTGGAAGAGCGTATCGCCGGCAAAATCAACATGTTGCTTCAGGAGGTAAAGTTTGCCGTTAAGCGTAAAGAGGTTGCGGAAATTTTCTTCATCCGGATCATTGAGCGCCACGTTAGGCAAGCTTGTCCATTGCGCCGGATCGGCGAGCGCCGTATTGTTTTTATGACTTTTCCAGAGGGTGGATTTGGTCAGCGCATAAATCGAATCGTTCAGAAAGGCCACCTCCAGAATGGGCTCCATGCTGCTATTGGGGTAGTAGGTATCCTTGATTTCGTTGTTCTCGGGGTTGATCACCACGATCCCGAGTCCCGTGGAAACATAGACGTAATCGCCTGAAGCGATGAAGGTATGCACCGTTTTATCTCCCTGGATACTGGCCAGTTTGATCGCCGGGATATTGCTGACGGTATTGCCCGAAATGCGGTCGATGTTGCCGTTCGTGTACCCGACAAAAAAAGAATTGGAAGCTTCGTGGAAGAAAATGCAGGAAACATCAATGTCCGAAAGGCTGTTTATTGCTGTCCAGAGCGTGGTTTCATTCGCATCCAGGTCGTATTCCAGCAAGCCGGTTTCGAGCGCGGCAAAAATGCGTTGATCACCCGCCGCAATGTCGATGGCCTTATTGGCAATGTGCATGCGCCAGCTGCCCGTGGCAGGTTGTGCCGCGAGCCGGAAAGCCAGTAGCAGGAAAAGGAACGAAAATCTTTTTAACATGTTTGATTAACGAATGAGTTACAAAAATATTTGATTTTTCGGGATGGTCTTGGGTAAATGCCAAAAAAAAGGTATTTTTGCGCTCAACGGCCCCGTAGTTCAATTGGATAGAATGACAGATTCCGGTTCTGTTGGTTGGAGGTTCGAATCCTCTCGGGGTCACTCTAAAGGGGAAATTACTAAAATTGGTAATTTCCCCTTTTTGCTTTCCCAGCGTTTCGCGCGCTAATTGCGGGATTGGTGCAAATAAATCATTTACAAAATCGGTTAGAACTGCACCTGTTTTCTTATCAAACAGCATTCCTTTAGGGAACATCAAATTTTGCAAAATGCAGCGTTCCCAAATTTTCGCGTTTTCCCACCATTTCAAGGGTTTTTCGCAAAATTTCAGCACCCATTCCAAGCAATTTTCGAGGTTAGAACTACTTACGGAATTGTTTATCATTTCTTTTTCGATTTCTTTGATTTCGCGGGTATATTTATCGCTGAACTTCAAATAAATTTCTTCTGATATATCACCGATTGCACGATTTTCCTGAACGCGTTCAAGCTTGTTTTTTAGTTCCGTTATCTTAGCTTTTTGTAAGCTTTGGTTTTCGTTCTGTTCCTGAAAATAGCTTTCATACATTGCGCTAATTCCCGCTTTGATTAACTCCCTA
>CBINGV010000081.1:0-13167 GCA_966250255.1 uncultured Flavobacteriales bacterium
AAAACACGGTGCTGTTTTCGTCAACAATCTCCCAGGATGTTTCATTGGCGTAGCAATCGAGGTTCATTTCGAGTACCAGATCCTGGCCGCCAACCACCACGTTGAAGGTGTTTGTTACGGTATTGTTGTCCGGGTTTTCGTCGAGGGTACCGTTCGGGTCATTCACTGTAACTGTAATTGTGTGTGCGCCGTTTCCGAGTGTTACCGCCGGCAGGTTGATCGTTTCAGACTCGAACAAGCCCAGGCTTCCGTTCCAGGTGATCGGTGTGCTTACCCCATCAACAATGTAGTTCAGGTTTGCCGTAGTCATCACCACGCTTCCGCCGTTGGTGAGCACAATCTGCGGGCTCACGTTTCCGCTGCAGAGCGTTCCCTGCGTACCCATGATGGAAGATGCAAAAAACGGATCGAGGCTGTTGGTCACATTAGCATCAATGGAGGTAACACCAGTACTTTGCGGATCGAGCCAGTCGCTGAGGCGTGTGCTGGATGTGCCGCCACCCGTCCAGGAATCGTGGAATTTTCCGTAGAAATCGGACAAATCGTCGCCACCGCAGTAGGAAGAACCTCCATGCAACTGGCCAACAATGCGACGGTATTGGTTAAAAATCGGTGAGCCGGATGAACCGCCTTCGGTTACACCGTCTGACCAGAACACATGCCAGTGATTTTCATCCTGGCCGAAATAGGCTTCGCTTACGTAAGCTTCCGAAGAAAGACTAATTTTTTTGATGTCGCCGGCAGGATGGTGGATTCCGGCGCCGGAAAGCGCAGGCACATTCGTGTTATCCCAGCCATTGTAGGTTACTTCCCAGGCCTGGTCAGGGATCGCATTGAGCTCAATGAGGTGGAAATCGGACGGGGAATATTTCGAACGGGTTACTCCGCCGTTGATGTTCATGTTTGTCGGGCCGTTTACAGATGGTGCGTTGGTGCCGCAGTCCGCACTTTCTTCCGGTGATTCCCAGCGGAAACGGAAAATCCAGTTTGTGGGGTCGTTACCGCAGTGGTTGGCCGTTAAGAAATACGGTGTTGTTGTGCCTGCTGTGTTGTTCACCATGGAACCGGTACAGAAACCACCGCTTCCGTTTACGAGCATCGCTACCCCGTTACGGGGCAATTCCCAGCCGCTTCCCTGCGGACAGTTTACATCAATTTCACAGTCGCCGGAATCGTTCAGCGATTTTTCAACAAACTCGTCGAGGTTGATAAAGCCGTGAATGATGCGGCCAATTTCCAGTTTGGATTTTCCCTGGTTTTCGGCCGGTTCCTGTACTTCGATATAAATGCGTTTGCTGTAAAGCAATTCCGTCCCGAGCTTTTCGGCAGCGCTGTTGTTCAAGCTGGTGTAAGCACCGATATATTGCGATTTATCTTCATTGAACAGGTAGAGGAGTGTTCCCTGCTCCAAACGGAATTTCTCGAAAATCACGTTGAGGGAAATGGCTGTCGGGCTTTCGATGAAATACTGGTACAGGTTGTCCCCGTTAGGAAGGATTTTCTTGGTAGCTTCCTCAAAGAAATTGATTTGTACATCGTGTGCTTTTCCATACTGCAGCAGTTTTTCACCGCGCTCGCGGGCCTGCTGGGTATAGAATTCATTTTCCGCCTGGTTGTTGATCGCCGGCAGGGTGTACCCTTTTTTGGTTAAGCTCACCTTTTTGCTGTACGATACGGGTTGACCTAAATTTTGTGTTTGCGCAGCTGCGGCCTGGGCCATCAGGGCAAAACCTACCATAAAATAGAGTTTTTTCATTTTTGTCGTTTTATACTGCAACCTCTCGGTTCAGTCATGTTTGTAGTTATTGTTTTAGCGTCTTTGATTTCATTTAAGGCGGTAGCCAGGTAAGGAATGGTTTCCGTACGGTTATTGTCCCAGCTGTTGTCGATGCTCCCCTTGTAAACCAGTTTGAGATCAGAATCCAGCAGGAAGATGTGCGGTGTGGTTTTCGCACCGAAAGCGTTGGCCAGCTCGGAGTTTTTGTCTGCTACATAAGGCATGGTGTAGCCAAGGTCTTTGGCGTGTTTCTGCATATTTTCCATCGAATCGTCGCCATCGCGTTTTGCTTCGTTGGAGTTCACCAGGATCATGCTTACTCCGGCATCTTCGGCCATTTTATGCAGATCATTGTATTGTTTTTCCCAGCCCGGGAAATTATCGCTGCCCACAACAAAGGGGCAGGTATTGCAGGAAAAAACAACGAGAATTCCTTTTTTTCCTTTGGCGTTCAGGAGGGAAAGTTCCTTCCCTTCAGTGCTTTTCATGTTGTAGTCGGTGAGCGGCGCTTTATCGCCGATGTTGAATTCCTTGTCTTTTTTCAGGGTAAAAGCAAAGAGCACAAGAAGTGCCAAACTGCATGCGAGAGTTTTCATAATGAGAATAACGTTTTGTTTTAAAAATCGTTTGTGAAATTATTAAATTTTTTTGCAAAAATTGTTTTTTCCGATGCTTTAATTCGCTTATTCTTGAAATCCAGGCATAAAAAAACCATTCGCCTGCTGACGAATGGTTTTCTTGTAATTTAAGGATGATTTATTTAACTGCGCTACCGCTTGCTCTTATCGAAGCTACGCTTCTCTTATTTGGATAATTCCTCTTTCACGAGAGCGGCGATTACTTTGCCGTCTGCTTTCCCGGCGAGCTTTCCACTGAGGATGCCCATCACTTTTCCCATTTCCTGGGGACCGGATGCACCGGTTTGGGCAATAGCTGCACGTACTTCGGAGCGGATTTCATCTTCGCTGAGCATTTTCGGCAGGTAAGCTTCGATAATTTTGGCCTGGAGCAATTCTTCCTGGGCGAGGTCTTCGCGCTTTTGATCCTGGTAAATCTGGTACGTTTCCATGCGTTGCTTGTGGAGCTTCATAACGATTTTCATGGCAACTTCATCGCTTACTTCCGTCCCGGAGCCTGAAGTAGCTTCGAGCATCAGTTTGGATTTAATATCGCGCAATGCGGCGAGTTTTTCTTTTTCCTTGGCAAGCATAGCCGCCTTGATGTCCGCATTGATCTTTTCTGTAAAGCTCATATTCAGTCTACGTTATCGTGTAAAAATGAATTGTTGCTTTTCAGGGAAGTTCCGTTCTCATCAGTAGTGATGTTGAAGCGGGAAACTTTGGAATCGGAGCTCACGGCGGAATTGTCCAGCTGGATGTTTCTTCTGACGTAAGCCGGCTCTTTTTCCAGGTCATTGATGCCGTCGATTTTTTTGAGTCGGGCCGTATATTGCTGAATGCGCTGCATGCGCTCCTGGGCCAGGCGCTGCTGTTCCTCCGGGGATACGGAGCTTTTGCTGCTTGCCTGCTCGAGATCAAGTTTTACTTCTTTATCATCATCGAGGGAATGCACGATCTTGCTTTCGGAAACCGCTTCTTCCTTTTTGCTTTCGAGCGGGTTGATGTCCCAGCCGAACTCAATGGAAGCCTGTTCTTTCGTTTCTTCCTTTTTTTCTTCTACTTTCAGCACCGGCTCGTCGAACAAAGGCTCAACCGTTTTGTTTTCCGCCGGGAGCGGAGATTCGATTTGGGCTGTGATTTCCACCGGGGCAGTTTTGAGGTAAGGCTCTTCCACCTTTGGTGTTTCAACGAGTACGGATTTATCCGTTGGTGTGTTCATCGGGGAAACGATCTCGGCTTTCACTTCGTCCTCGAGTACCGTCACTTTGCGTTCCGGCGCTTTTTCGAAACCGGTTACCGGCGAAGAGTTGAAGCCTGTTGCAATGATCGTTACGCTGAGCTTGTCGCCCAGGGTTGCGTCGTAGCCGTGGCCCCAGATCACGTCAGCCGTTGAGCCGGCTTCATCCTGGATGTAATCCGTGATTTCCGTGATTTCGTCCATGAGGACTTCCTTATCACCGTAAGTAATGTTGAGGAGCACGTATTTCGCACCGTTGATGTTGTTGTCGTTCAGCAACGGAGAGCTCATCGCGTCCTGTACGGCGCGGATCGCACGGCTTTCACCTTCTGCCGAAGCGGAGCCCATGATGGCAACGCCGGATTCTTTCATCACGGTGTTTACATCCTTGAAGTCTACGTTCATGATCCCGGTTACGGAGATCACTTCAGCAATTCCTTTGGCAGCTGTGGTCACCACATCGTCGGCCTGTGCAAAAGCGTTCCCGATGGAGAGGTTTCCGCTCATTTCACGCAGGCGCTCGTTGTTGATCACCAGCAGGGTGTCGACGTTGTTGCGCATCTGTTCCAGGCCTTCTTCGGCTTGCTGACGGCGTTTTCTTCCTTCAAAATTGAAGGGAACAGTAACAATACCAACCGTCAGGATGCCGAGCTCACGGGCAACCTGGGCAATGACTGGCGCGGCACCCGTACCGGTTCCTCCACCCATTCCGGCGGTTACGAACACCATTTTGGTGCCCTTGGAAAGCAGGTCCTTGATGTCTTCGATGTTTTCCACCGCCGCATTTTTACCGATTTCGGGGATAGATCCCGCACCCAGACCTTCGGTAAGGCTTGGGCCCAATTGGATTTTGAGCGGCACCGGTGAAATATCCAGTGCTTGTCTGTCGGTGTTGCATACGATGAAGTCAACGCCTTTAATACCTTGATTGTACATGTGATTTACAGCGTTGCTACCGCCGCCACCAACCCCGATCACTTTGATGATCGAAGTAATTTCTTTTGGTAAATCGAATTCCATGTCTTTTACTTTATTAATTCGTTAATAGTTCTTGTTAATCCTCGTCAGCGAAAATGTTCGGTACCTTTTTCAGGATGGCATCGAAGAAGCTTCCTTTCTTTTCCGGGTCCGAATGGGTTTTCACTTTTTTGGTTTTTGTATGGGCAGGTTCTTTGTCAGAACTTGTTTTTTCTGCATTTTCAAAGCCTTTAATCACGAGTCCGATACCGGTTGCGTACATCGGGCTGGTCAGGTTTTCGAAATTGTTTGAGCTTCCGAGGTGCTCGGTCGGGTAGCCGATGCGGGTATCCATACCGGTGATAAACTCGAACAACTGGGTAATGTGCTTGAGCTGGGAGCCACCGCCCGTTACAACAATTCCGCCGATCAGTTTTTTCTCGTAACCGGAATTGCGGATTTCGTAGTATACATGCTCGATGATTTCTTCCATGCGGGCCTGGATAATGCTGGCGAGGTTGCGTACGGAAATTTCCTTCGGCTCTTTGCCGCGGAGTCCCGGGATACACACCACTTCGTTTTCCTGGCTTTCGCTTGCCAAAGCAGAACCGAATTTCATTTTCAATTTTTCTGCCTGCTTGCGCATGATGGCGCAGCCTTCCTTGATGTCTTCCGTAATGACGTTTCCACCGAAAGGAATAACGGCCGTATGACGGATGATGCCCTCATGGAAAATCGCCACGTCGGTTGTGCCCCCACCGATATCAACGAGCACCACACCGGCGTCTTTTTCCTCTTCGGAAAGCACGGCTTCGGCCGAGGCCAAGGGCTCCAGGATGGTTTGTTTCACTTCCAGCCCGGCGCGCTGCACACATTTGTTGATGTTCATGGCGGCGGTCACCTGCCCGGTAATGATGTGGAAATTCGCTTCGAGGCGAACACCTGACATCCCGATCGGGTCTTTGATCCCCTGCTCGTTATCCACGATGTATTCCTGCGGCAATACGTGGATGATCGCTTCACCCGGCTGCATCACCAGGCGGTACATGTCTTCGATCAGGGCATCGATGTCTTTCTGGGAAATTTCATTTTCGGTTTGGTAACGGGTGTAAATACCGCGGTGCTGCAAACTTTTGATGTGCTGCCCGGCGATCCCTACGATCACATTGCGGATAATCAGCTCACCGCTCAGGCGCGACTTGGCTTCTTCCACCGCATTTTTGATTGACTCTACCGTATTGTTGATGTTGGAGACCATACCGCGGGTAACGCCAAGTGATTCGCTTTTACCCATGGACAAGATCTCGATTTTCCCATGCTCATTTTTGGTTCCGACAAAGCATGCAATTTTTGTAGTTCCAATATCTAATCCAACAATAACTGTCATCATACTTCTTTTTCGTTTATTTTTTTACAAACAATCTGTTTTTTGTACTTCAAATTGATGATATCGTATTTGTTCCATCCTTCGTAAGGCAATCCTTCCTCGTAAAATACCTTCAATTTTTTAAATTTTTCTTCCACTTCACGATCGGAAAATGCCGAACCGAAAATTATTGTATGCGAGCCCACTTGCGGGATTAAGACGAAATCGCCGTTTTTTTCACGGTGAATCTGCCCTATTTGTGCATTCAATAAGGGATCGTTACAAACATAATATGAAATTCGATAGATATCATCTAAAAATTTTTTAGTTTTCAAGGTGTCGTTGTTAATAATTTCGTCGACGGGACGCGAGTGTGCGCCGTCGGGAATATTGCCTGTGACGACGACCACTCTTGCGGTGTATAAGGGGGAGGTCGCCATGGTGTGGCCCAGGTCGTCGAGGTAGAAAGATTCGCCGTTGCTGTTGTAAATCCGCGCAATCGGCTTGCGGATATTGATGTCAATATTCCACTGTTTTCCAAGGCTTTGGTAAACGCGGCAACTTTTGATCTCAGACATGCTTTCGAGGTAGTCTTCGATTTTTTTAACCGGCAATTTCCCGAATTTTTGCCCCGGATAGATGAAACCTTTGCGTTCCAGCCGGTCGTGCACCTCGTTTTCGGTCAGGAAGGCGTTTTCCCCGTCCACATGGATAAAAATCTTAGGCCCGGCAGTTTCCTCGTCTTTTTGTGCCGTGCTGGTCATCACAAGCCCAACCACTACGGCGATGCCGAAGAGTACCCAGAATCCTATTTTAAGCCATTTTTTCATTATTTATTTTTGTGGTTATTGGAAATTAGATATTGGATGTTTAAAAATCCGGTGTCCAATCACTAATTACCTGATATTCCATTTTTAATTTTCGGTACAATGCGGTCAATATCGCCGGCCCCGATTGTCAGTATAACTCCTTCCGTGTATTTTGTTACCCGCTCCACCACGGCATCCGGGTTGAGCAGCAGTTTTTCCTTATTGGTACAGTCTTCGAACAATAAATCGCTGCTTACACCGGGAATCGGCTCCTCGCGGGCGGGATAAATCGGCATCAGGATGAGCTCGTCCAGTTTCGATAATTCGCTTACGAAACCCGGCATGAAATCGCGTGTGCGGCTAAAAAGGTGCGGCTGGAAAATGCCGGTAACCTTTTTGCCCGGGTAAATCAGGCGGATGGAATCCACCAGCGCTTTGATCTCCGTAGGATGATGGGCGTAATCGTCGATATAAACCAGTTTTTCTGTGCGGACCTGGTATTCGAAGCGGCGTTTTACCCCCTTAAATGTTTTCAATCCTCCCCGGATTTCGGATTCGCTCAAACCTAAAAAGCTGCAAAGCGCAATACAGGCGAGGGCATTTTCCGCGTTGTGGATGCCGGGAAGTCCCAGCTCCACGTTTTTCCATTCAAAAGTTGGTGCTTGAACGTCCATGTAAAAGCGGCCGCCGTTGATCACCAGATTATGACCGGAGTAATCGGCCTCTTCGTTGATGGCATAACTCGTGATTTTGGCGCCGGAAGTGAGCTGCAGGCCTTTTCGCATAACAACGAGGCCATCCGGGTGGATTTGATTCGCATACAGTTGAAAACCTTCCAGGAAAACGGAAGCATCGCCGTAAATGTCCAGGTGGTCGGCATCGGTTGACGTAATGATGCTGGCAAAAGGATGCAACTGCAGGAACGAACGATCGAATTCATCCGCTTCAATCACCGTTAAATCGGATTCGGTCGATGAAACGAAATTTGAATTGAAATTAGAGGAAATTCCCCCCAGGAAAGCCGAGCATTTCAGGTGGGATTCATTGAGGATATGCGTCAGCATGGTGCTGGTGGTCGTTTTTCCGTGTGTACCGGCAACACCCAGTCCGCGCGAATTTTGAGTAATGAGACCCAAAACCTGGGCGCGCTTCAATAAAGTAAAGCCCGAATCCCGCAGGAAATTAAGCTCCCCGAGGTTTTTCGGAATGGCCGGCGTATAAATGACAAGTGTTGTTTCCGGGTCGGAAAAGCCAGCGGGAATGTTTGTGCCGAGATCTTCAAAATGGGTCGCAATACCTTCTTTTTCCAGTTCATCTGTCAGGGGAGAGGGCGTTTTATCGTAACCGCCAACAAGGAAGCCGCGCTCGTTGAAATAACGCGCCAGGGCCGACATGCCAATCCCCCCGATCCCGAGGAAGTAAATGTTTTTGTATGTATTTAAGTCTCTCATGTGTCATGCTTGCTTCCTCCCTTGAGGGAGGATTGAGGAGGGAGACCAGCGATTAACGCAAGTCCTCCCCCTTGATCCCCGTTGCCTTCGGCGCATGCTGCGCAAGTCAAAGGGGGATGGGTTTTCACTTTATAATTTTCTCAATTTCGTTCACAATATCTTCCGTTGCCCGGGCTTTTCCAAGTGGTTTGATGTTTTCGGACAGTTCGCGCTGAAGTGTTTCGTTTTGCAGTAAGCTGCTGACTTCACGAATCAGTTTTTCGCGCGAATCAACGTCTTTCACCAGGATTGCGGCTTTTTTATTGACCAGTGCCATGGCATTTTTAGTCTGGTGGTCTTCCGCAACGTTGGGTGAAGGGACCAGGATGGCCGGTTTTTGTACCAGGCAAAGTTCCGAAACGGCAATGGCTCCTGCGCGGGAAATAATCACATCGGCTGCGGCATAGGCCAAATCCATGCGCTGGATGAATTCGTGCAAATGGACATTGCCGGTCTCTTTCAAAGCGGTATTTCCCTTCAATTCCGGGTAATAAAATTTACCGCATTGCCAGAGGATTTGAAAATCACTATTTTTAATCGTTTCCAATTGTTGAAGCACACTTTCGTTCAATGTACGGGCGCCAAGGCTCCCTCCGACAATCAGCACCGTTTTTTTAGAAGGTTCCAGCTTGAAAAATGAAAAAGCTTCGTCGCGTTTGTCTTCGAGCTGCACCATTTCGGAGCGTACCGGGTTGCCCGTCAGCGTGATTTTCTCTTTTGGGAAAAACTGCTCAAGACCTTCGTAGGCCGTACAGATTCCCTGGACTTTGGGCGCCAGGATTTTGTTGGTCTTGCCCGGGTATGAGTTTTGTTCCTGGAGCAAGGCCGGGATTTTTTTGGTAATGGCGGCGCGCAGGGTTGGTCCGCTGGCGTAGCCTCCCACACCGATCACCACTTCCGGCTTGAACTCCCGGATGATCCTTCCGGCCTGCCGCAAGCTGTTGATGATCTTAAAAGGCAGCATGAAATTCGACAGGGTAAACCGGCGCTGGAAACCAGCAATCGGGAGGCCGATGATTTTGTAGCCGGCCTGCGGCACTTTTTCCATTTCCATTTTACCCAGGGCGCCGACAAATAAAATTTCGGCATCCGGGTTGCGGCGCTTAATTTCATTGGCAATGGCAATGGCCGGGAAAATATGTCCGCCGGTTCCACCGCCTGATATGATGGCCCTATTCACTTTCATGGCTAATGGTATTTTCAGTTTCTGTTTTTTTCGCTTTTTTCTGCTGGGAGCGCGCTACGCTTTGTACAATTCCAAGCGCGAGGCAGGTCATGATGAGGCCCGATCCTCCCATGGCGAGCAGCGGCATGTTTTGTCCCGTGACCGGGAATACACCCGTACACACCAACATATTTACGGAAGCCTGCGAGAGAATCAGGATCCCGATTCCCAGCAGCATATAAGTCTCAAAGAGCTTTTCGGATTTGAGGGCAATGCGGATGATGCGATAAAGCAGGATGAGGTAAACAAGCACCAGGATGAGGGCCGAAACCATCCCGAATTCTTCCACAAAGCTTGAAAAGTAAAAATCGGCATACGCTTCGGGGATGTATTCTTTCAATTTACCGTCGCCAACTCCCTGTCCGAAGATCCCGCCGTTGTAAATTGCCAGCTCGGCATTCAGGGCCTGGGCATTTTCCACCACGTCTTTCGGGTCGGAAGTGCGGTCTTTCGTAAAACGGTTCGTAAAACGGGCTTCCCAGGTGTCGTAACGCGGGAGCAGGTTAAGCGATGGCGCTGCCTTATGAATAACGATCACAAAAGAAAGTAACAGGATCCCGCCACCAATCAATGTAAAGATTTTCCCGAAAGGCACGCGGCCTATAAATAAGATACTCAAACTCAGGGCGAAGACAATTGCTGCGGTCGAAAAGTTGTCCTTAACAATCAATCCACAAATAACAATAATCGGAAACATGATCGGCCAGAAGCCTTCTTTCCAGGAGTTTAAAACATCTTTTTTGCGGTCCAGGAGCTTGGATACGTAGATGATCAGGGCCAGTTTGGCGTAGTCCGACGACTGGAAAGTCAATCCCACAAAAGGGATTTTGATCCAGCGGCTGGCTTCGTTCGTTTTGGTCCCGAAGAAAAAAGTAAAGATCAGCAAGCCTACCGCGAGGTAGAAGCCGAAACGGGCGAATTTGGAGAAAAAGGCGGGGTCGCGTTTATGGACCCAGTGCATCACAAAAATCCCGATGGCTACGTAAATGACGTGCTTAAACAGGTATTTGAAAGGCGTTCCCCCTTCGATTTTCACGAGGATCGGCACAAAGCTGTAAACCGTCAGCAAAGACATGCCCAGCAGCACGAAGGTGATCACCCAGATCACGATATCGCCCTCGAAATGTTTTTGCAGAAAATTCCTCACGGTTTCTTGGTTTATTTACTTTGGTTTTGGGATAAAAAATCCTCGAATTTATTTTTGGCCAGGTGCCAGTTCTCGCCGGAAGCGGTGAAAAGCAAAATGCCCTGCTTTTTGGAAACAGCCTGCAACAGGTCGAGTGCATCGTCCATGGAAGCGCTTCCGAGCAGGGTATCCACACCGTCGAGCACTTCGTTGGGTAACTTAAAGCCCGCGCGGTCATAGGTGCAGATCGTTTTCACGTTCGTCATCCAGTATTTTTCTTCCTGCAGGAGGCGCAGTACGTCGTTTTCGTTGGCAAACCAGCAAATCGGCGAAGGGAAACTCGATAAGGTATTCTCCAGCTCGTACATACTTGGCTTGTACCAGGAAAAAACATCCATTCCCCACAATTTACCGTGTGAACGGAGCGAGCCGATCACCTGCTCTTCGCGCTGCTGTTCCCGCGCCTGCAAAAGCTGTTCGCGGAGGCCTGTTTGTTGTGTTGTTTCTTCTTTCATTTCATTTGGTGTTAAATGAGTTGATCTTGCTTCCTCCCTTGAGGGAGGGTAGGGAGGGTGATCATGTGATTTTTGTTTTTCGAAGATCCTCCCCCTCGGTCCCCCTCCAAAGGGGGAAGGCAATTACAAAGCCCTCACCGCGTTTTTAAACTGGTTTCCGCGGTCTTCGTAGTTTTCGAACAGGTCGAAGCTGGCGCAGGCCGGGGAAAGCAATACCGTTTCATCTTTTTTGGCCAGGCGGTAACCATAGGCAACAGCTTCCATAGCGGAGCCCGCTTCAACGATCGTTTCCACGTCGCCGGCAAAGGACTCGATGATTTTCCCGTTGTCGGTACCGAGGCAAATGATCGCCTTTACTTTTTCCTGTACCAAAGCTTTCAACTGCGCATAATCGTTGCCTTTATCAACACCGCCAACGATCCAAACCGTTGGGTGTTCCATGCTTTCAAGCGCAAACCAGGTGGAGTTTACGTTTGTTGCCTTGGAGTCGTTGATAAATTCGATGCCGTTCACTTTGGCTACAAATTCCAGGCGGTGCTCAACATTCACAAAATCTTCGAAGCTCTGGCGGATCACCTCGTTCCGGATGTCCAGGATCCTTGCAGCAAGCCCGGATGCAAGGGAGTTTTGGGTATTGTGCTTACCCTTAAGTGCTAAATCGTGGATTGACATAGTAAATTGTTCTTTTATATTAATTGTTATTTGTTTTTCATCTGCATAAGCCCCATTTTCCTGGGGTGTTTTGATTGAGAAAGGCGCAAGCTGCATTTTAGGCATCCGCTTCCTGATCTCGTTGACGATCAGTTCGTCGTCGGCATTGTAAATGAACCAGTCGTTTTCGTGCTGGTTTTGAATGATCCGCAGCTTTGAATCGACGTAATTCTGCATGTCGTAATTGTAGCGGTCCAGGTGATCGGGCGTGATGTTTGTCAGGATCGCGATATCCGCCCTGAAATCGTACATATCATCCAGCTGGAAGCTGCTCAGTTCAAGCACATACCAGTCAAAATTTTCCGTGGCTACCTGCTTGGCAAAGCTTTGTCCCACATTCCCGGCCAGCCCGACATGAAAACCGGCTTTTTTCAGCACATGGTGCGTGAGCATGGTGGTCGTCGTTTTGCCATTGCTTCCGGTAATGCAGATCGTTTTTGCGGTGTTGTACCAGCCGGCAAATTCGATTTCCGAAACGATTTTGATGCCTTTCGCTTTGGCTTGTTTGATGATCTCAGCCTTGTCCGGAATGCCCGGTGATTTTACGATCAGGTCGGATTGCAAAATGCGCTCAAAGTCGTGCTTGTCTTGCTCCCAGTCCACACCCAGCTCGTCCAGTTCCTGCTGAAAAGACGCCTTGATCTGCCCGAAATCGGAAACAAAGGCTGTCCATCCCTTGGCTTTTGCCAGGAAAGCTGTCCCGACCCCGCTTTCACCGGCGCCCAAAATGGCGATCTGTTTTCCTTTTCCTTCCATTTGCTTAACGGAGCTTGAGAGTTACGATCGTCAATACGGCCAGCAATACGGCTACGATCCAGAAGCGCGATACAATTTTCGATTCGTGCAGGCCTTTTTTCTGGAAATGGTGGTGCAGCGGTGCCATCCGGAATATTCGCCGTCCTTCACCGAAGCGTTTTTTAGTGTATTTAAAATAGCCGACCTGCATGATCACCGACAGGTTTTCGATCAGGAAAATCCCGCAAAGCACGGGGATCAGCAGTTCCTTGCGGATGGAAATGGCAAACACCGCGATGATCCCACCCAGGGCGAGGCTTCCCGTATCTCCCATGAAAACTTGCGCCGGGAAGGAATTGTACCACATGAAACCGATACAGGCACCCACAAAGGCAGAAATGAAGATCACCATTTCCTCTGCCATGGGTATGTACATGACGTTCAGGTAATCTGCAAAACGGACGTTCGAGGAAACGTAAGCGAAGACCGCCAGGGCGAGCCCGATGATGGCCGATGTGCCCGAAGCCAGGCCGTCGAGCCCGTCGGTCATATTTGCCCCGTTTGAAACGGCAATTACAATAAAAATTACCAGGGGAATA
>CBINGV010000082.1:0-12961 GCA_966250255.1 uncultured Flavobacteriales bacterium
GTTTGAAGGCGGAATCCTCAAATCAGGAACAGCAGAAGAGCTTGCTGCCGACGAACGCGTGCGTAAGGTTTACCTCGGGCAAAATTTCGAGCTGCGTAAAAAAGACCTCTGATCATTGCAGCAACAGGCTGAAATAATGCCCCCAATCCCAATCATCCCCGTAAAAACAGCCATCAAAATAGTAGCTCCTTTTCAGGTTGACGAAAATCAGCAGCAGGCCAATTCCGAAAAATAAAAACGCCCGGGTTTTTACGCGGCAGGGCCGCTGCAGCAAAAAGCAAAGGGGGATAGAAAAAACCGCCAGGTATTCTACGAAGTTACGCGCTCCGAACGAACAGCCGAAAGACCAGCACCACCAGCAGGAAACCAGGTAGGAAAAGCCCAGGAATAAAACGAGCAGGTACCAGCCGGTGCGCATCCCTTTTTTGATCATCAGCCAGCAGCCATAGAGCACAAACAGGAACAGCGGGGTAGTGACAAACAACCCGTTACGTGCGGCAAACCAGGTGAGGTGTGTTTTAGGGCTGAGCCAGTAAAATTCTTCGTTTTCATAAGAATACAGTAAAAAATCCCCGGTCAGGATGAACCAGTAAACCATTTGCGGCAGGAAAACCAGGAGCAGGCCTGCATATAACAACAGGGAGTTTTTCGTGAATAAGATCCGTTGCCCCCGTTCCCGGATTTCCTTCCCGCTTTCGGCATGAACAACAAGCATGAACAAAAGAAACAACAAGTTTGTTGGGCGCACCAGGATAATGAAGCCGGCCAGCAGCCCCAGGAAAAAATAGTGCCATCCGCTTCCCTGAAGCAAAAAACGGCAGCGATCACAAAACCACAGGCAACAGGAAAAAAGAAAAAAGGAATAGACATGCGACATGCCTGCTTCATAGAGCCCGTAATAAAACAAATGACTTCCCGAAAAGAGCAAAACAATCGTTGCATACACCTGGACCTCCGGGTAGTAGGTCTTTAGAAATCCTGCCAGGAAAAACAGTCCCAAAACCAGGTAAAAAACTCCGCTTACGCCAATAAAACGATGGTAAATTGCCGAAAAACCATTTCTTTCCTGGCCGGTAAGGGCGGCTAAACCGTCAGCGGCGAGGAAAAAAGGGGCTTCAAAAAAGGCGACGCCATAGCTGTACTTGGTGTAAATTTTCCCTTTGATTTTGTCGGTGGAAAACCCGAGACCAGTTTTTTCAGCAATGGAATCGGGGAAATTCCGGCTGTCGGTCCCGTACTTGAACAACATGGGAAGGTAAACATAATACCCGGCGCGATCGGCCCAGAGCTCTGTGTGGTAATTGTAGATTCCGGCATGCTCGTGTTTCTGGAAACTCAGGTACAGGCATATCACGGACAGGCCTGTCCAGAAGGCAATTTTCAGTCTCATAGTGGTGGTATTTAATCCGTTACCTGAATAACGAACTACCTCCGCTAAGGTTGGAAATTTTTTTTGAGTTGCTAAGTTAGCAGTTGATGAGTTAGTAGTGAATTAACTGAATAACTCCGAAACTACTCACTCCGAAACTCCTAACTTATTTTGCTTATTTCCGTTTTTTGTTTTCGAGCTCGGTTTTCTCTTTTTTCAGGAAGGAATTGTATTCTTCAAGCAGGTCGTAATACTTCTGGCGCCAGTAGGCCGCATCCTGATCTTTGGTCTTGTTTCCGTAAGGCTCCTGGTCTTCGTTTACGAGGCCCTGAACAGCCGACAAGCCATTGATCTGGCCGGAGAAATCATGGTGAATGACTTTGCCGATCCGGATGATCATTTCATACGAAACGGACGGGTTGTCAAACATCAGGTACATCCAGCGCCTGCTTTTACCGATTTTGTCCGCAACTTTCGTAATGGGGTAACCACTTTTGCGGATTGCCTGTTCAATTATTTCTCCACGATGCTCCATAGTGTTACAAAGTTGAGTATGAACGCGCGAAAAATAATTTACGTTTATGGTGCAATAATGGGCAATTATTTTATATAAACGGGAAATATTTGCGCCATTATGAAAATTGACTGGCAGGGATCGGCTTGAAGTTCAGGTCATAAGCCTGTGTGCAGGAATGGAAGCCCCGGACATTGTATTTTGAATTGTCTAAATAAATATATAACTTTATCCCAAAATTAAATAACTATGGGATGTACCTCTTGTAGCTCTGGCGGCGGAACTCCGCGGGGCTGTCAAAATAACGGGACCTGTAGTTCTGGTGGTTGCAATAAATTAGGAGTTTTCGATTGGCTGGCAAACATGAAATTGCCCGGCGGTCAGGCCCCTTACAACATATTAGAAGTTCGTTTCAAGAACAGCCGGAAAAGTTTTTACCGCAATGACAAAAACCTCAGCCTTCAGGTAGGCGACGTGGTAGCGGTAGAAGCAAGTCCCGGGTATGATGTCGGCGTGGTATCCATTGTCGGTGAATTAGCCAGAATTCAGGTCAACAAAAAAGCTCCGGGCCTAAAACCCCTGGAAACCAAAAAGATTTACCGGACTGCCACCCAGGACGACATCGATAAGTGGATCAAGGCGCGTGACCTCGAAAAAGAGGTGATGTACCAATCCCGTACCCTCGCCGTAAACCTCGGTTTGGAAATGAAAATTTCCGATGTGGAATACCAGGGCGACCTCAGCAAAGCAACGTTTTACTACACGGCCGACCAGCGCGTGGATTTCCGCCAGCTGATCAAAGACATGGCCGATAAATTCAAAATCCGCATCGAAATGCGCCAGATCGGCTCGCGCCAGGAAGCTTCCCGCCTGGGAGGAATCGGTTCCTGCGGCCGCGAATTATGCTGCTCGACCTGGCTAACCGATTTCCGCACGGTTTCGACCTCTGCGGCGCGCTACCAGCAGCTTTCGCTCAACCCGCAAAAACTCGCGGGCCAATGCGGAAAACTGAAATGCTGCCTCAATTACGAGTTGGATATGTACCTGGACGCCATCAAAAGCTTCCCGGTGCACGAAACCAAGCTGCACACCGAAAAAGGAACGGCTTTCCATGTCAAAACCGACGTTTTCAAACGCCAGATGTGGTACATGTACAGCGAAGGCTCCGGCCTGATTGCGCTTAGTCCCGACCGCGTAGCCGAGATCAAAAAGATGAACGAGCAGAAGCAGAAGCCGAAAGACCTCATCGATCACGACAAGCACCGCGAAGAGCGTTACGCAGCTGCGCCGGAACCGGATTACACCAATGTGGTGGGCCAGGACAGCCTGAACCGTTTCGACAGCACCTTCAAAAAGAAAAAGAAGAAAAAACCGAATCGCGGCTCCGGCGGCGGACAAGGCGAAAACAGGGGCCAGCAGCCCCAGGCGGTGAAAAACCAGAACCAGCCGGCTGTGAAAGGAAATGCACCGAAACCGAACGCTCCCAAAGCCAATGTTCCGAAGGCGGAAGGCCAGGGACAAAACAACGCAGGCGAAGGGCAAAACCAGCGCTCCAAAAAACGCCGCAACTCGCGCAGGCCGAACCCGAACAAAAACAACAACAATACGCCGAATGCGAATGCGTAATGCTTTCATACTGCTCATGTTTGCTGCACTCTTTGCAGGCTGCACCGATCCGGTTTTTTACGAAAAGTCCTATTCTTTTCCGAAAAACACCTGGAATCTCAAGGTAAAGCCCATGTTCAAGGTCGAAATCACGGACACTACCAAGCTCTATGATTTTACGATTACCTTGCGCACCACGACAGATTATAGCTTTAACAATTGCTGGATTTACCTGAATACCAAAACGCCGAACAAAATCAAGGCGCGCGAGCCTTTCGAGCTGAAGATTACAAACTCGGATGGCACCTGGATTGGGAAAAAATCCGGTACGATCGTCGAAAACCAGCTCGCTTTCAAACGCCGCCGGTTTCCAATGAAAGGCGTGTATTTCTTCGAGCTGGAGCAAGCTGTTGTGCAGGAAAACCTGGACGAAGTGCTCGACGTCGGGATCCGGATCGAGGAAGCGAAATAAGTTGGTAAGTTATTCAGTTTCTAAGTTAGGAATTAAGGAGTGGAAAAATCACTTATTAACTCAATAACTACTAACTCAGAAACTCATAAAATAGTTATCTTTGCGCATGCAAACGTGGTACGGATCATCTTTTCGCCTGGGCGTTCTGGGTGGAGGTCAGTTGGGTCGCATGCTCATCCAGGAAGCCCTCAACCTCAATGTTAAAATTCATTGTTTAGACCCGGATCCGCAGGCTCCCTGCTCGGAAATCGCTTCTACTTTTACGGTGGGCTCGCTCAACGATTTTAATACGGTTTATCAATTCGGAAAGGACAAAGACCTGCTGACGGTTGAAATCGAAAATGTCAACATCGAAGCGCTGGAAAAGCTCGAATCCGAAGGAAAAAAAGTGTTCCCGCAGCCACGTGTGCTACGCCTGATCAAGGACAAGGGCCTTCAAAAAAACTTTTACCGCGAAAAGGGCATCCCCACAGCGGATTTCAGGTTGATCGACAGCCAAAGCGAATTAAATTCCCATGCGGATTTTCTACCTTTTGTGCAGAAGATGCGCACCGGCGGCTACGACGGAAAGGGAGTCAAAGCAATTCGTTCGGAAGCTGACTTTACGGCCGGTTTTAATGTTCCGAGCGTACTCGAAAAATTCGTCCCTTTCCAAAAAGAGCTGGCGACTATGGTTGCCCGGAATGCAAGCGGCGAAATCCGCGTTTTCCCGATCGTGGAATGCGAATTCAACCCCGAGGCGAATCTCGTGGAGTTTTTATTCGCCCCGGCTAATGTCAGCCCTGAAATTGAACAAAAAGCCATGGAAATTGCTACGGACATCATTCAAAAGCTGGACATGACCGGCATCCTGGCCGTGGAATTTTTCCTGACGCAGGACCATGAGCTGCTGGTCAACGAAATTGCCCCGCGACCGCATAACAGCGGCCATCAGACGATCGAATGCAACCGCACTTCGCAATACGAACAGCATTTGCGCAGCATCCTGAACCTACCCCTCGGCGATCCTTCCCTGCTACAGCCGGGCGTGATGATCAACCTGCTCGGGGAGGAAGGTTTTGAAGGCACAGCGATTTATGAAGGACTGGAGCAAGCTCTGGCGGTCCCGGGTGTAAAACCCCACATTTACGGCAAAGAGCTGACCAAGGCTTTCCGTAAAATGGGCCACGTTACAATTGTACACCCTTCCCTGGAAGAGGCCAAAAAAACCGGGCGGAAAATCCAGCAACTCATTAAGGTTAAAACCCGTTAAGCCATGCGCATCATCTATTTCCTGCTGAAAATTTTGCTGCAATATTCCTTTCGCATTTATTTCCCGGTGATCCGCCTGGTGAATGCCCCCAAGCGCTTTTTCGGCCGAACGATCTATGTCAGCAACCACGCTTCGTCTTTTTTCGACCCCGTGGTGATCGGGGTTTTGCAGCGCCCGATCGTGTTTTTCATGACGCGCTCAGATGTGTTTAAAGCCGCTTTGCAGCCAATTCTCTGGAGCTCTCACATGCTCCCTATTTACCGCGAGCAGGACAACGAAGATACCAAAGGAAAAAACGAAGCCGTGTTCCGCAAATGCAACCGAATTTTGTCCTACGGGCGCAACCTGCTGGTTTTCGGTGAAGGCTTTACGGATGATGTTTTTGTGCGTCGGCTCAAACCGGTCAAGAAAGGTGCCGCCCGGATTGGTTTCGGGGCGCTTGAGGCCATGAACTGGAAGAAAAAAATCTACATGTCGGCCATTGGCGTAAATTATGGCAACCCGAATTATTTTGGCAGTGAGCTGGTAATTTCCAATTCAGACCGCTTCTGCCTGAACGATTACAAGGATTTGTACCGGGAAAACCCGGCGCGCGCCATCAATGAAGTTACCAAACGCGTTGAAAAACTGATGCAGGACCAGCTAACACATGTTGCCGATAAAGACTGGGTATTTTTTCATGAGCAGATCTGCCGCCTGCGCCGGAATGGGATGCATGCGATTGATTCGAACCGCAAAATTCCGCTGCTGACGCGCTGGAACAATTCCCGCCGGCTGGCCCTTTGGATGAACGAACAGCAGCTGAATGAAAACGAAGCCCTCATTCGGCTCAAAAACGATACTGATAATTATTTCAGGCTGCTCAAGCGCATGCGTATCGAAGAACAATATGTGTATGAAAAGGCCGCCACCGGGAAACTGGAAACCGGCCTGGATTTTGCCTCCCTGCTTGCCGGTGCGCTTTTTGTCCCTCTGGGCCTCGTTCACTTCTGGGCGCCCTATACCCTGGTAAAGCGCTTCACGGAAAAAACCTTCAAACGGCCTGTGTTTTGGAGCTCCGTCAAAGTGATACTGGGTTCCTTAATCCTGACTTTGTGGAACATCCCGCTGGTTTGGCTGCTGCATGCTTTCCTGGTCAAAAACGGGCTTGTTTCCCTCATTTATTTTCTCATGCTGCCTTTCATCGGCCTGATCACCTATTACTGGTTCCGCAGGCTGAAGGATTATCGAACGAAAAAAGCGCTTCAAAAAATGGATTTGTCTGCCATACTCGAAAAAAGAAAGCAGCTGATGGAGCAGATCGAGCGCTTGATCCCTAACGCTTAAGCCCTACATCCCGTTGCAACTTTTGCTGCGCCAGCGAAATTTTTTTGGATAATAATTCAACCGGTCTTTGTTGCCATCTCGGCATTTGGGGTGATACACAATCGGTACCTTGAGCGCAAAATAAAAATCGCTGCCATAAACATCATGATCAAAGAGCAGGCTCCCGAGCTTATCTGTGCCCAGACTCAGGAGCCAGAAACGCAGCATCAGCCCCATTTGCGGATAACGGTATTCATACAATCCCAGCGGAAGGGCCGCTTCGAAAAAGCGGCTTTCGTAGCGCGGCGTCAGGCAAAGTGAATTGCTGCGGGCAACGCCCAGTTTTTTGGCCGAAAGCGGGATACGCTGTACCCAAGTAAGGTTCACGTAAACTCTGTTGTTCCAGGCATTGTAATCGCCTTGCACCGAAACGCAGGTCGGTAAGCGGAACTTGTTCAGCTTCCGGATAAAGGACTGCGATTGGTCATTGGTCACCACCGCGTTTCCCTGTAGCTGGTCGAAAGGATTGAGGTTGTCTTCGGAAAATTCTTCGCGGGTCCAGTCATAATTATTCGCTTTGATGCCAATGTATTCCACATCTTCTTCCTCGAAATCAAGCGCACCGATATCGAGCAGCGAAACCCCGATCCAATAGAGGTAATAATTCCGGCGGCAGTTGTTTTTGCCGGAATTAGGCAGGTAATTATAGCTTTCGGACAGCATACGCTGGTAAGTGAAACCGAGGTCGAGCCCGAAACCGCTCATAAAACGCCCGCTGCTTGCCTGGATATTGACGTTATCGGCATCCATGTCGAACACAAAGCCCACCGAGTCGTTCAGGATTTCGGCATTGGCTTCCCGAAGCTTAGCAGCAGCCGCATGAATGGGGAAAAATTTGCTGAGTGAAATTCCACCCATGAACAGTTCACGTTTTTTCTTCAGGAAGGTATAGGCATAACTGAGCTTCACGTCGGCATAAGACATGGTGGCCATGGATACGTTCCGCGCATGCACCGCTTTGTCTTCGGGAACCTCCAGCGTAGCAATTGCCGTGATGACTTCACCCGGGATATTGCGCACATGCGTATAGCTTTTCATCCCAAGGTTCAGCCCGAAAGCATGGTCGCCCTGGCTAAACACGATGCCCGGCCCTTGCACGAAAGTCCGGTTGTATACCTGGTATTTCCGGCGATTGAGCCTCACCCCGAAGTTGAAAGGCTCTTCATAACGCCCCTCGGCCAGGTAAGAACGCAGGCTGGTGTTTTCGAGGTAAACGATATTGTTCATCAGGAAGGTGCCCGCAGAAACTACGTTGATATCGAAACGCGTTTTGGCATCCAGCATGGAAGAAGGGTTGATCCACACGGAATTGGTGGGCATATAATTGCTGCTTAACCCACCAAAACTTTCCTGTCCGCACAGGCGGAAAAGCAAGATTAAAAACAAGCACGTGAAAGTCGTTTTCATGAGAGCGGATGCGTTGTATGATTTTCTAAACGTATAAATATAGAAATTTCGTGCACTTCACCGGCAGACAACGGATAAATTCGTAATTTTAGCCATGCTTTTCAGCGAGGTTGTCGGTCAGGACGAATTAAAACACCATTTTATCCAGGAGATCAATTCGGATAAAATCAGTCATGCGCAACTGTTCCTGGGAAATCCCGGAAACGGTTCCCTGCCGCTTGCCCTGGCCTTTATCCAGTATTTATTTTGCGAAAACAAACAGCCCAAAGACAGCTGTGGTCAATGCCCTTCCTGTATGAAGGTGCAGGATTTGCAGCATCCGGATTTGCATTTTGCCTTCCCGGTGGTACAGGCGATCGATAAATACAGTGACGCTTTCCTGAAAGACTGGCGCGGGCTGATCCGCAAAGAAGGCTATTTCAACCTGAATAAGTGGACGGCCACCATCGACGACAAGCTGCGCAAACCGATCTTGGGAACCGAAGAAAGCCTGGCGATCATCAAAAAGCTCAGCCTGAAATCCTTTGAAGGGAATTACAAAGTGATGCTGATCTGGATGGCGGAAGAAATGAACCCGACCTGCGCCAACAAGCTCCTGAAAATCCTCGAGGAGCCACCGGCCAAAACCCTGTTTATCCTTATCTCGGAAGCAGCTGAAAACATGCTGCAAACGATTCTTTCACGCACCCAGGTAACGCGCATCCCGGCGATCCAGACCGAACAGCTGTCGAAATTCCTGGTGCAGAAGCACGGGATCGACCCGTCTTATGCGATGAGCGTGGCGGCGCAATCCGAGGGCAACCTGATCGAAGCCAACGACCTGATCAATGTCAGTGAGGAAAAAAACCTCAACCGCGAATTGTTTATTACGCTGATGCGGGTTTGCTGGAAAAAAGCGCCCCTGCCAATGATGGACTGGGCCGAGCAAATCAGCGGGATCGGGCGCGACAAACAAAAAACTTTCCTGAAATACGCCTTGCACATGTTCCGTCAGAGCATGCTGAAAAATTACACCGAGGACCAGCTCACCAAAACGTCAAAAGAAGAGGACGAGTTCCTGAAAAACTTCGCGAAATTCATCACCGGCAACAACATCATGCAGCTGATGGCGGATTTCAACGATGCCTTTTACCACATCGACCGCAATGCGAATGCCAAAATCCTTTTTACGGAACTGTGTTTCCGGGTAATGCGTTTGCTGCACCAGGCTTGAATTGTTTTTTCTTATATTTATAGGTCTGATGCAACAAATCATTCACTAAACTCAAAAAATATGTCCAGCCAGAAAATTGAAATCCAGCAATTACAGCAATCCAACTACGACCAGCTGGCAAATGTGATGAAAGCCGCCTACTCCAACTGGGGAGGAAATGTATGGAGCGAAAAAGCGATTAAAAAACTACTTGCTATTTTCCCCGAAGGGCAGCTCGTTGTACTTGCTGACGGACAGGTGGTTGGCTGTGCTCTTTCTATCCTCGTTAAATATGATGATTTCGGAGATGACCATACCTATGCCCAAATCACCGGGAACTATTCCTTTTCCACGCATAATCCCAATGGGAATGTCCTCTACGGAATCGAGATTTTTATCCATCCCGACTTCCGGGGGATGCGGCTGGGCAGGCGTTTGTACGATGCGCGGAAAGAGCTCTGTGAAAAATTGAACCTGAAAGCCATTGTGTTTGGAGGCAGGATCCCTAATTACCACAAGCATTCCACCCGGTTGACTCCCCGCGAATATATCCAGAAGGTAAAGCAGCTGGAGATTTTTGATCCCGTCCTGTCTTTCCAGTTAAGCAATGATTTCCATGTTAAGAAAGTACTGAAAAATTACATCCCGGAAGATGAAGAGAGTCATGAATATGCCACCCTTTTACAATGGGATAATGTGTATTATATCGCAAACCGCAGGCAGGCATTCCGTGTAAGAAGAAGTGTCCGGATCGGCCTGGTTCAATGGAAAATGCGCCTGTACAATTCGATCGAAGAACTTTTCCAGCAGGCAGAATATTTTGTGGACGCGATTTCGAGTTATAAGGCCGATTTTGCTGTCTTTCCCGAATATTTTAACGGTCCGCTGATGGCTGAATTCGAAGGAATGAGTGAAGCGGAAGCCATCCGGGCCATGTCCCAGTACACCGGCCTGATTGTCGAAAAGTTCAGCGCGCTTGCCGTAAGCTATAATGTAAATATCATTGCGGGAAGCATGCCGTTGTATGACGGAACCGTATTGAAAAATGTCGGTTATCTCTGTCACCGCAACGGGCACGTCGAAGTCTACGAAAAATTGCATGTAACTCCCGACGAGGAAAAATACTGGGGTTTAAAAGGCGGGGACAAATTGCAGGTATTTGACACCGATGCCGGCAAAATCGGTATTTTAATCTGTTATGATGTAGAATTCCCGGAACTCTCCCGCCTGCTGGCGGATGAAGGCATGCAAATCCTGTTTGTGCCCTACCTGACCGATACGCAAAACGCCTACCTGCGGGTCCGCCTTTGCGCACAGGCCCGGGCAATTGAAAATGAATGTTTCGTTGCCATCACCGGGAGCGTCGGCAACCTGCCTAAGGTCGAGAACATGGACATCCAGTATTCGCAATCCGCCGTATTTACTCCAAGCGATTTTGCCTTTCCTTCCAATGCCGTAAAAAGTGAAGCGACGGCGAATACGGAAATGATCCTGATCTCAGATGTGGATCTCAAGCTGCTGGATGAATTGCACAGTTACGGCAGCGTGCGCAACCTGCGGGATCGACGGCGTGATTTTTACGTTCTCAAAAAAGCTAAAAAATAACAGCAGATAACTAATTCTCCTGTATAAATAGGTTCATTTCACGACGGGATTTCGATTTATTCCCGCCTAAAATCAGAAATAACCAAACTTCTTAATTGCATCAGCCTCAACAAAGTATCGTTCAATTTGATTGCCTGGTAATGCAGTGTATCTTGCTGTTGCATAACATCCAAAAATAAATGCTGAATTGTATCACCGGCAAAAGCAACAGGTATAGTGCGCATTGTTAACGAATAGGCCTCCCGGTTTTTCAAATTGATCCATTGATCCGCTGTAATCCGGATATGTTCTTCCGCACTTTTCCAGCTGCCCAACACTTTTTCTTCCAGACGCAGCTCCAGGGTCTTTGCGACCTGTTTTTCCTGCTTGTCTGAATGTGAGCAGGAAAAAGCAACTAAAATCAGGGTTAAAATCACAGGTTTCATTCAGAAACTAAAGCTACGATTATTTTTTCATCCCGCATAAACAAAAAAAGCCCGTTTCGCGACGAGCCTTTCTTTTGATTCTTTTTTTACGTTTTATCCCATAAAAATCAGGATGAAAGCGGCAATTACAAGTGACAGCAGGTGATAACCCGTATTGATGAAAAACAGCTTCCAGGATTTATTTTCCCAGGCAGTCGATCCGAGATCGGTTGGGAAATAAAAGCCCAGCCAGGTAAACAAAGCTGCCATAATTGCATTTCCTGCAGGTGACATCATCACTTCGCTTTTGCCCCAGGTGTGCGGGTCCCAGGCTGCAATGTTGTGGGCAAAAACCCAGGCCATCAGGAAATTCCCGATCACCATGAAAATCATGCCCTTAATGAGGGCGGAGGCCGGTGGCTTTTTGTCCATGTCAAAGCCCATTTCCTTTCCCCAGACTTTCCCGAAAATCGGGGTGTACCAGAGAAAACCAAAGATAAAATTCGCGACTACCGCAATAACGATGGCCAGGATGTTGATGTGAATATTCGGCATAAGCGTTTCATTTAAAGTTCATACCGAAGATACGGAAAAGAGCGGATCAGCTGCCGCCAGTTTACGTTACTTATGCAGATTAAGTTGTTTATAACCAAGGGTCAAATTCCCAATTTCGCTTTCAGGACCGGGTAGGCCGTGCGGCTGATCGGAACGCGCATGCCGGAGCTCAGAATCGCGAGGTAGGAATTTTTTTCAAAGCTCTCGATTCTTGTTAATTTCGCAATATTTAATATAAAGCTGCGGTGAATGCGCAAAAAGTTGGCGGGAGCGAGCACCGGCTCATAGTAAGAAAGTGTTTTCTTTTTGAGGTGGTATTTTTCACCGATGTAGATTTTCACATAGTCATCGTAGGCCTCGATGAAGTCAATATCACGGGTGGGTAGAATCTGGATTTCGCTGCCGTTTTTCACCACGATACGGCTGCTTTCCTCTTCATATTTCGGGGCAAATTCCGCCAGTTGCGTGAGCGTATTTTCAGCCGGCACCGGGTTTGATTTCAACTTAAGCAGCGCCTGGCTGAAGCGTTCTTCCGAAAAAGGCTTAAGCAGGTAATCCACCGCGTTGCTTTCAAAAGCCTTGAGGGCATATTCGTCAAAAGCCGTCGTAAAGATCACCTTGGGAAAATGGTTGATCAATTCGAGCAGCTCAAAGCCGTTGAGCTTCGGCATCTGGACATCCAGGAATATCACATCAGGCTTCAGCTCGTTAATCTTTTTCACACCATCAAAGCCGTCACTGGCTTCGGCCACGATTTCCATGTCGGGATGAGCTGCCAGGTATTCGCCAACAAGCATGCGGGCCAGGGGTTCGTCGTCAATGATGATTGCTTTCATAAATACTTTTTACTCGTTCGGTATATATCCTCCCTCCGAAGGGGAAAGTGGGTCTTTCGCCACTGGAATGGAGATTTCTATTTCAAAGGTTCCGTTTCGTTGGTTGATTTGCATCAGGTCAGTCCTTCCATACAGGATTTTGAGTTTTTGTTCGATGGATTTCAGCCCGTAACCTGTTCCTTTGGACGCATTGACCGCGTTTTCTTCGTAAGGGTTGGTAATCTTCAGGCGGAGCAATTTTTCATCCCGCTGCACGTTGACGCCAATCGTAAGCTCGCCCAGGTTGCCGTAAAGCCCGTATTTGATCGCGTTTTCCACCAGTGGCTGCAATAGCTGGGCGGGAATTTGCTCCTCTTCCAGTTCCGGATCGATCTCCGTTTCGATG
>CBINGV010000083.1:0-12942 GCA_966250255.1 uncultured Flavobacteriales bacterium
CGGATGGTACCTGTACTTCACCAAGAAGTGCTGTGGTAGCAACCATCAACGCTTTACCAGGTCTTACGCTTACTGCTGATGGTTCCATTTGTATCGGGAGCAGCTACAGCTTAACAGCAAGCGGTGCTACAAACTATTCCTGGAACAACGGACTTGGACTGGGTGCCAGCAAAACCGTTTCTCCGAATATCACAACAACGTATACGGTAACCGGTACAGACCTTAACGGTTGTCAGAATACAGCAAGCGTTACCGTTACGGTAAATGCTTTACCAGCTGTTGACGCCGGTTCTGATGTCGCTATTTGTGAAAATGCAGGTGTAACCCTCAATGGTTCAGGTGCTGTCAGCTACAGCTGGGATAACAGTATCACAGATGCGGTAGCTTTTAATCCTGCTGCAACGGCAACGTATACCGTAACCGGTACGGACGCCAATGGCTGCCAGAATACCGACCAGGTAACTGTCACTGTAAATGCCTTACCAACAGTGGACGCCGGAACAGACCTTACCATCTGCGAAAATACACCGGTAACGCTCAGCGGTGCAGGTGCCAACAGCTACAGTTGGGACAATAGTGTAAGCGATGCAGTAGCCTTTAACCCGGCTGCAACGGCAACATATACCGTAACCGGTACAGACGGCAACGGCTGCCAGAATATTGACCAGGTAACTGTCACTGTAAATGCCTTACCGGCAGTAGATGCCGGATCAGATATCACGGTTTGTGAAAATACCCTGGTAACGCTTAACGGTTCAGGTGCAGATAGCTACAGCTGGGATAATGGTGTAACAGACGGTGTTGCCTTCTCTGCAACAGCAACAACCACCTATACAGTAGCGGGTACGGATGCTAATGGCTGTCAGAATACCGACCAGGTAACTGTAAACGTAAATGCACTGCCTGCGGTTGATGCCGGATCAGATGTAACACTTTGTACAAGCACAACGGTAACTCTAAACGGTGCCGGTGCCGACAGCTATGCCTGGGACAATGGTATAACGGATGGTGTTGCCTTTACCCCTTCAGCTACAACAACTTACACCGTGATCGGTACAGACGTAAACGGTTGTGAAAACACCGACCAGGTAATTGTTTCCGTTAATACTTTACCGGCAGTTGACGCCGGTTCGGACCTTACGGTTTGTGAAAACGGCATCATTATGCTCTCCGGCTCCGGAGCAGCAAGCTACAGCTGGGATAATGGCATCACAGACGGTGTCGTATTTACAGCCACGGCAACAACGACCTATACGGTAACCGGTACGGATGCCAATGGTTGTCAGAATACAGACCAGGTGACTGTAACAGTGAATGCTTTACCGGCAGTTGACGCCGGCGGTGACCTCGCAGTTTGTGAAAATGGCCAGGTAACCCTGAGCGGTGGCGGTGCAGATAATTACACCTGGGATAATGGGGTAACAGACGGCGTTTCATTTAACCCTGCTTTCTCCGGAACTTATACCGTGACCGGTACAGATGCCAACGGCTGTCAGAATACCGATCAAATGACTGTAACTGTAAATGCTTTGCCGGCAGTTGAAGCCGGTTCAGACCTGGCTGTTTGTGAAAACGGTGCGGTAACCCTTAGCGGTAGCGGTGCAGATAGCTACACTTGGGACAACGGTGTAACGGATGGTGTTGCCTTCACTCCTTCGGCTACAACAACCTACACGGTGACCGGTACAGATCTCAATGGTTGTGAAAATACCGATGTGGTACTGGTAACGGTAAATACTTTACCAAGTGTAAGCGCCGGAGCTGACATCGTAATCTGTGAAAACGGCAGCGCTATACTCAACGGATCCGGTGCAGTAAACTACAGCTGGGATAATGGCGTAACAAACGGTGTTGCCTTTACTCCTTCCGCTACGACAACGTATACCGTAACCGGTACAGACGCAAACGGTTGTCAGAATACGGATGCCGTAATTGTTAACGTTAATGCCTTGCCAACTGTGAGCAGCACTTCACCGATCGAAATCTGTAAGGCGGAGGAACTGACCCTGATGGCATCGTCAACGGCTTCGATCATTAAATGGTTTGACCAGCCTGTTGGCGGAAACCTCATCGGCGAAGGCAATACTCTGATCATTTCAGCTGTACAAAACAACGCATCCGTATATGTTGAATCTTTCGAAAATGGCTGTAGCTCTGCCCGTGCACAAGTGGACATCCTGGTGAATGACAAACCGGTAATTGCCGTTTCGTCTACCAACTCGGATTGTGGTGCCAACAACGGTACGGCCAGTGCATCGATTTCACAAGGTACAGCTCCTTACTTCTACTACTGGAGTGAAGGAACACAAAACCAATTTAACATCGGCAACCTGCCAACCGGCGCTTACTACTTCAATGTAGAAGATGCCAAAGGTTGTAAAGCAATGGCTGTAACCGAAGTGAACCCTTCTGCCATCCAGATGAACCCAATTGTGGTGAACCCATCTTGTTTTGGTGCTCAAAGCGGGTCCATTACCCTGAATATCTCCGGTGTAACGGAAAGCATCCACTACCTGTGGAACACCGGTCACCAAACCAGCGGAATTTCCAACCTTGCAGCAGGAACGTATGAGGTGACCGTTACAACCGAATCCGGGTGTATCCTGAGCTCAAGCTTTGTACTCACCCAGCCGACAGCCATCGAAAATACAATTGTTCAAACTGCACCGAGCTGTGGCAACAACGACGGGCAAATCTCCGTGCAGGCAACTACCGGCGGAAACGGCCCTTACCTCTACTCCTGGAGCAACGGCCAGTTTGGCTTGAACAACAACAACCTGACTTATGGTGCCTACACCCTGACAACGACTGATCAGGGCGGTTGCCAGGTACATAATACGATCTTCCTGCCGGAAGAAAATGCACCGATCGTGGAAGGTGTGATTACCCAAACAGCCTGTAACGGATCAACCGGTGCTATCGACCTGGACATCACACCGGTAAACGGCGATGCCATTACTTCCATTGTTTGGTCTAACGGTGCAACAACAGAAGATGTATCCGGACTTGCAGCAGGAAACTACGTCAGCTTTATTACTTCCGCCAATAACTGTGTGGCCGTGAATGCCTGGAGCATTAACGTTGTTCAGCCGAACATTCAGGAAATCTGTATCGTAAGTGTAGACAGCGTGACGACCACCAACCTCGTGGTTTGGGAAAAAGCGCAGCTGAATGGTATTTCCCACTACAACATTTACCGCGAATCCAACCAGATTGATGAGTACCAGCTGATCGATACGGTAAACTTCAACAACCTCTCCGTGTTCAACGACGTGGTAGCTTCACCCCTGGCCCGTTCATGGAGATATAAAATTGCTGCCGTGGACTTATGTGGCGTGGAAGGACCATTGTCCGCCCACCATAAAACACTCCACCTGAATACCTTTGACCTGGATGCTTCCGGGGTTCAGATTACCTGGGACGGATACGAAGGAACGGCTTTCTCCAGCTACACCTTGTGGAGATATACCGATGAATTCGGATGGGAAGACATTGCCAGCTTAGGAACCAACGTGCTGACCTTTAATGACCCGACCTCTTTTGAAACTCCGGGACTGGATTACATGGTCGAAATTTCACTGGATGTTCCTTGTACGGCAACCGTTTGGAGAGCGCAAGACTTCAACCGTTCCCGTTCCAATAAGGAAAGAGGAATGTTCCGTCCGGGAGAAGGTACAGGCGATTACTCCAACAACGAAATCGTAGAGTTTGAAAACGGCAGCGTAAGCCTCAATGTTTATCCTAACCCGTTCAATGACAATGTTGTATTAAATCTCACAGGAACTTCATCCATGAATATTCAATTATTCGACATTCATGGTAAATTAATCCTTGAAAATGTTTATTCAGAAGGTGAAAACACAATTAATCTGAGTAATTTGCAGAACGGTGTTTATTTTATTAAAACAATGATTAACAACGAGTCACGCACTGTTAAAATCACTAAAAACTAATCTACTATGAAACAACTTGTTTTATTTTTAGCTTTAATTGCCTCCGGCTTATCCTTCTCACAGGAAGTCTGGAAGCAGCTTCCCCTGAACTCCGCCGCAACATCTTCGGTCTACGATATCGAAATGGTTGAGGGCAAGATCTTTATTGTTTACAATAAATATGACGGGGCGCAATACCGGACTTACGTGGATGTTTTCAATAAGATGACCATGAGCTGGACCCCGGCCACCTCCTTTATTTCCCCGCAGTTTTCCAAATTGCGTACGGAAAAAATCGGGACGACAGCTTATATCGTCGGTTATGAAAACACCGAGTTCAAGTTCTATTCTTCCGATAACCTGGTTGCTGATGTACCCGTGAATTTCTCGAATTACACCTTTGCTAATGCCAATGACAACTGGGAATTCCACGCTGGAAAGAACCCTAATGAATTGTACATGCTTTTCACCGAGGGTACAGGTCCTGCGAGTATCAATGCGATTGAATACACACCGAGCAACATCTGGCAAACGATGTCAGCAGAAGGATCCACGCAAAACTTAGCTTTGGCCGACCTGCAGATCCACTCTTCCAACGACACGGTTTATTTGGGTGTATTCAGCAACAAGCTGCGCATGACCTTCTTTGAAAAAGGAAATATTACAACGATCTTCCCCTATGACGGCTTAACCGGTGAGGTTAGCTCCAATGGTGCGCTCTGGGACAATCCGGGTTTTGTGATTACCGGGGACAACACCAATACCCCGACCCTGTACGCTACGGAAGATGCTAACAACCTTACTTACCAGGCTGTGATTGCTCAATCGGCAATTGATTTCGATTGGGCTTCCCCGACAACGGATTACAACCTGGATGCCAATTACCTGGCCAAAGAAAGTAGCCCGAGCTACGCCTTCATCATGTCGCTCTTCAGTGCAGACGGCGTAGGAAACCCAAATGAGAAGCTTTACGTGATCCGCCGGGATTTCTCCCAGGCAGGATCGGAATGGGACACCCTCGCTACCCGCCTGGTGCCTTTCGGAACAGCAATGGACCAGAATACCTTCCGCCTGAGCCTCGACAACGCCTTTCATCATATCGGAGCGTCTTATATCCGCCAGGGCTTCGGTACTGTGGATGTTCAGGTTTCAAACAAGATTCCTGAGCCCATTACGCTGAGTACAACGCCAAACCCAGGACTTTGTGCCAACCAGATGAACGAGCTGTATCCAGACCTGCAGATTATGGATTACGACTATGAGCCCGTGCGCATCACCAATGCTTACAGTCTGAACTCACAAACGACAAACATCCAGGTCCTTCCCTCCGGCTACGTCAACGGGATTTCGTATTTCAAAATCCTGGGAATCCCGAATAATAACACCGACCAGGTTGTGATCGAATATACCGACGGTTATGATACCTACACGACCACTTTACCGGTTTACCAGGCAAATACCAGCCCGATCAACGTACAATTCCTTTCCAACCCCGTGCTCCTCTGTGAAAATGAAATCCAGATCGACCTTACAACACGCGTGAACTACTACGATCAGGGAACTTTCCGCCTCAACGGAAATGACCTCGAGGGAAGCCTCATCAACGCTACAACACTCAACTCGATTGCAAGCACCGGTTTGCTGCGCTACATCGTGAATGTGAACGGCTGTTACATCACGGCACTGGCCAACTACCAGATTGTAGCTCCTCCTGTAGCGGTTGCAACGGCTAACCCGACAAGCTGTTCGCAAAATACCGGGGATGCCAGCGTAAACATTACAGCCGGTGATAACCCGAACTATACCTTCTACTGGTCAACCGGCGAAACTTCCCCGACTATTTCAGACCTGGCACCCGGAGCTTACTATGCCCATGTGCTGGATGAAAACGGTTGTAAGGCAACTGCCCTGGCTTCCGTTGAAGCGAGTGATATCCTGATCACTTCCAACGTGACGCATCCTTCCTGTTTCGGGGCAAAAGACGGAATTATTGATCTTACGGTTACCAGTTCCGCCTCCGCTTTCCAGATTGTGTGGTCTACGGGTAATGTCAGCGAAGACATGAGCAACCGCGGTGCCGGAAGCTATGAATACACCTATTACGATGCCAATGGCTGTGAAATCCAGAACACGGTAGATCTGATCAATCCGAGCCCGATCAGCAACACGCTCAACATCACGCGCCCGGATTGTGCACAATCCAATGGCTCCATCAATACAGCTGCAACAGGCGGAGCAGGAGGCTTCACTTACCTGTGGAACAACGCGGCCGTTACTCCCAACCTGAATAACATTCAGCAAGGTTTTTACCACGTAACGATTACCGACCAGAACGGCTGTTTCATCCAGGACAGCGTAATGCTCAACGACAATTTCGCAACTATCATCAGCGATTCCCTGATCCCGGCTGCATGCGGTACAAACAGTGGGGGTATTAACGTAACACTGACCGATCACCCGAACGGCGGCCCGGTAAACTCCATCCTCTGGAGCAACGGCGAAACCACGGAAGACATTTTCAACCTCTCGGCCGGAACTTACATGATCACCGTAAACTCCGGTCCGAACTGTGTTTCACAGAAAGTCATCAAACTCGGTACCCGGGCACCTTTACGCAATGACATTTGTGTGGTTACGGTCGACCTCACCACCACCACGAACCTGGTTGTCTGGAACAAGGTCGAGGAGGTAGGAATTTCGCATTACAACATTTACCGTGAAAACTCGGATGCCGGTACTTACATGCTGATCGATACGGTTCAACACAGCAATCTTTCCGTTTTCAACGATGTGGTGGCTTCACCGCTTCAGCGTTCCTGGAGATACCGCATTTCTGCAGTGAATACCTGCGGTGTGGAAGGCCCGTATTCTGCGAACCACAAAACCCTGCACCTGAATACCATCAACCAATCAATCCCGGGCGTGGTAGACATCATCTGGGATAATTACGAAGGCATTACCTCCGGGCAGTATGTGGTTTACCGCTTTACCGATCAGAACGGCTGGGTTCCGCTTGCACCGCCGGTTGCCTATGGAGATCCGACCATATTTACCGATACGCCTCCGGATACTGAAACAGGTTTGGATTATTACGTTGATCTGGAACTGCAAACTCCATGTGAGCCTACCTTCAAAGCCCAGGACTTCAACCGTTCGCGTTCCAATAAAGAGCGTGGTTTCTTTGCTCCGGGCAGCGGCGATGAGGAGTTCTCCAACAACAAGGTCTATGCAATTGAAGACGCAAACGCTTCCATTCGCGTATACCCGAACCCCTTTGAAAACCAGCTGACTTTTGTGTTGGAAGGCCTGGATAAAACAACGGTTGAGCTGATTGATGTGAACGGGCGCACGCTACGTTATTTCACTTGTGGAAAAGGCATTTCAACTCTTGATACACAGGCCCTGAATTCCGGCGTTTATTTCCTGAAAACGACCCTGAACGGCGCAAGCAAAACAATCCGGATCAGCAAATAAAAATATATTCTCAATTAGATTGCGCAAAAGTCCAAGATCTGTAAAATATAGCTAAATTTGTAGCATATTTCGTTTTCGGATGCGCAATCTAATTGCTTTTTTCAAAAGATTCCAGGTTTTCATGGCTTTCGTACTGTTGCAGGCGCTTGCCCTGTACTTATATGTGAATTACATGAGCTTTCCGAAATCCCAGTACCTGACCAGCGCATCGATTGTGACCGGGAACGTGCTCAAGGCCAAAAACGAAGTCACCAAATTGCTCAACCTTTCGCGGACGAATACCATTCTTCAGAAAAAACTGATTGAGCTGCGCAAAGAGCGTCCGGAATCTTTTTTCCGGGTGGAGCGCGACCTTTACAAAATCAACGATACGCTTTTCCAGCAGCAATACGAATACATCCCCGCAACGGTGATCAATTCGACCTTTGACAAGCGGAATAACTTCTTTACGCTTGACGTGGGCCGTGCCCAGGGTGTTGAGCGCGAAATGGGCGTATTTTCCGACAAAGGCGTGGTGGGTGTTGTCCATTTTACCAGCGAACATTTCTGCGTCGTGAAATCCGTTCTGACTGAAAACATCAACATTGATGTCATGGTCGAAAACAACGGCGCTTTTGGTTTATTGAAATGGACTTCACAGCACGCACGTTACGGAAACATTTCCGGGATTTCGAACGACATGCGCGTGAAGAAATGGAGTAAAGTTGTTACCCGCGGCGGTGCGGGGATTTTCCCGAGAGGGATCCCAGTGGGTAAAATTGCCAAAATCAAAAGCGTGGAAGGCAAACCGCTTTGGGACATTGAAATCCTCTTCGCGGAAGATTTCCGCAAAATTCAATCGGTTTATGTGATTAAAAACCTGTTTAAAGCAGAACAGGAAAAAATCGAATCCTTAATCCCGGAAGACAAAGAAGAATGATCCCGGTTTTAAAACATAGCATCCGTTTTGTGCTTTTTGTCTTCGTACAGGCACTGATTTTCAACCAGCTTGAAATCGGCTGGGGTATCCAGTTTATGATTTACCCGCTGTTTATTCTCCTGCTTCCGTGGGACATGAACGTGTTCCTGGTGATGTTGGTTTCTTTTTTCCTCGGGATTTCCATCGATTCGATTTCCAATACTTACGGCCTGCATGCTTCTTCAGCCGTGATGGTCGCTTATCTCAGGCCTTATATTTTCAAGATTTTTGAACCGCGTGACGGTTACGAAGCCGGCCCGGAGCTGACATATCACAATATGGACTTTCGCTGGATTGTTTCCGTGCAGGGCCTCCTGCTTTGTATTCACCACCTGTGGTTTTTCCTGGTGGAGATTTTCAAGTTCAACGAAGTCCTCTACATTCTGCAAAAAACGCTCCTGAGTGTACCGGCCTCTTTTATCCTGTGTATGCTGATCCAGATGGTTTTCATCAAAAAACACAACGCACGATGAACTTTGACAGCCGGAAATTCGTTATTCTGACCCTGTTTATTTTAGTCGGGGTCATTTACTCCGTCCGCTTGTTCTACATGCAGATCATCGACGAAAGCTGGACGCTCCGCGCGCAGGAAATTGCCGAAAAACGCAAGTTCATCACCCCGCCGCGTGGAATCGTTTATGACCGCTTCGGGCAAAAGATCGTAACGAACAAAACCTATTACAACCTGATGATGGTGGAAGACAACATTACCCGTCTCGACACCACAGCCCTTGCCAATCTACTGGACTGGACGCCGCAGCAAGTGAAAGACCGGTTCAAGGAAATCCGGGATGGGGAAGGCAGCTACTTCAATAAAAGTACGGGCAAACGAACTTCCAATTACCAGAGTATCCGTCCCTACGCTTTCGTGAAGGAGCTGACCATTGATGAAATGACGCGGATTGCGCCGCACCTGGAGAATTTTCCTGGTTTTTACGAAGAAATCACCTCCATGCGAAGCTATCCATATGCGACTGCCGCCAACATCCTCGGTTACGTGACCGAAGTAAACAAGGAGGAAGTAGATGCGGATGCGTTTTACCGTTCGGGCGACAACATCGGGCGGACAGGAATCGAGCGCTTTTACGAAAAAGACCTGCGCGGACGCAAAGGGGTACATTACATCGTAACTTCAGCGCTCAACAACGCCATCGAGCCCTATGCCGGCGGAAAATATGATACGATTGCCCGCCAGGGACCGGCCCTCAAATTAGGTGTGGACATCGAATTACAGGCCTACGGCGAAAAGCTCATGAAGAACAAACGTGGCTGTATTGTAGCGATTGAGCCAAAAACGGGAGAAATCCTGACAATGGTTTCCGCCCCGACTTTTGACCCGAATCTCTTCGTAGGAAAACGCAATATTTCGATCAATTACCCCAAATTATACAAGGATTCGTCCTTACCGCTTTTCCCGCGTCCTTTGCAGGCGGAATATCCTCCGGGATCGGTTTTTAAGCTTCTTCAGGCCCTCATCGGCTTGCAGGAAGGGGTGATTACCGAAGAAAGTGGTTTTCCCTGCACCAAAAGCATCATTGGCTGCCACAACCACCCGATGGCAACCGATTTACGGAAAGCCGTACAATATTCCTGCAACCCTTATTTTTACTACACCACCCGCAAAATTATCCAGCAGGGCAAAAAACGCAGCATTTATGCCGATGCCGAGATCGGGCTGAACAGTTGGGCCAAATACATGGAAAGCTTCGGCCTGGGCAAAAAGTTTGAAACCGATATTACCGGCTTGCGCGGCGGCCTGATCCCGAATTCGAAGTATTACGACAAATGGTATGGGAACCACCGCTGGGCATTCAGCACGATTTACTCCATTTCCATCGGGCAGGGCGAGGTCAAAGTAACCCCGCTTCACATGGCGAATATCGCGGCAACTATTGCTAACAAAGGCTGGTACATTACCCCCCATTTTGTAAAATCCATCGGCGGAAAAGGCCCTTACCCGGAATACCAGAAAATTCACCACACCATGGTGGACAAGGTTCATTTCGACCCGATCATCGAAGGAATGCGCCGCGTAGTGAACGAAGCCGGGGGAACAGGTTCGCGGGCGCGCATGGCGGACATCATTGTTTGCGGAAAAACCGGTACGGTACAGAACCCTCAGGGGGAAGATCACTCTGTATTTGTTGCCTTTGCCCCAATGGACAACCCGAAAATCGCGATTGCGGTTTACGTAGAAAATGCCGGTTGGGGAGGCAGTTGGGCCGCACCGATTGCCCGCCTGATGATTGAAAAATACATCAAACGCAAGGTGACCGATCCGGTGAAAGAAAAAACCATCATGGATGCCAACCTGATGAATGTGAAGAAAAAAGCGGACAAATATACCACACGCGGACGGTAATGAGAAGAGAAGAATCCATATCGAAGATCATTGACTGGCCGCTGTTCATTGTCTTTATCCTTTTCCTGGGCATGGGGATCGCCAATGTCTATTCCGCGGCTTTTGACCCGGATCATCCGAATATTTTCGATATTTCGCAAAAATACGGCAAGCAGATTTTATGGGTTGCATTTTCCTGCTTCCTGGGCTTTCTGGTGATGCTCATTGACGCCAGCATTTACCGGAAATTTGCCATCCCCATTTATATTTTCTGCCTGATATTGCTCGTCGTCGTGCTCTTCATGCCTGCCGTAAACGGGGCACATGCCTGGCTCGGAGTGGGGTCCATGGGGATTCAGCCCGCGGAATTTGCCAAAATAGGCACAGCCATTGCGCTCGGAAGCTACCTGAGCCGGATGAACCTGAACCAGCAAAATGCATCCACCGTCCTGGTAGCCAACGTGCTGATCATTGTCCCGATGGTGCTCATTCTCCTGCAGCCGGATGCCGGTACCTTCGTCGTATTTACCTCCTTTCTTTTCGTGATGTATCGCGAAGGAATTACCTACGACCCGCTCATCCTGAAGATCGTCAACATCATTCCCGGTGTCAAATTCAAAAGCACCTGGGTGGGAAGCCACTTCATTCCGATCCTTTTCGTGGTGATTTTTCTCTCGCTGGTGACTTTGTTGATGAGCAACAACGTGATTACCTTTTCCTGGTTTCCGGGAATCGTTATTCCGGGCTTTTTCGGTGTGATCCTGTCGCTTTTTATCCTGGCCGTTGTCAGTTATTTCATCCTGCGCTGGATGTCCTCCAGGCGTGACCGCAACCGCGTAACGCTGATCGTACTGATCGGCTTCCTGCTTTGCGCAGGCATTTCGTCGGCTGTCAATTTCGGCTTCCAGGGGCTGGCCAAGCACCAGAAAGACCGGATCGAGCTCTTCCTCGGGCTGCGCGAAGACCCGGACGGCGAAGATTATAACCGGAACCGGGCCATGGCTGCCGTGGGATCAGGCGGATTGAAAGGAAAAGGCTACAAAAACGCCAGCGTGGCGAGTGTGGAATCGAATCACGTACCGGAAAGTGAAACCGATTTTATTTTCTGTCCTTTTGCCGAAGAATGGGGCTTTTTGGGAAGCATTACGCTGATTACAATGTTCCTCTTCATGCTCGTGCGCATCATCACGATTGCTGAGCGCCAGAAATCCCGCTTCAACCGGATTTATGCCTATTGCTGTGCGATGATCCTCTTTTATCACTTTGCGATCAACATCGGGATGGATATCGGCTTTGCACCGGTAATTGGGATCCCGCTGCCTTTTTTCAGCTACGGGGGATCGTCCATGATGTCTTTTTCGATCATGATGTTCATCCTGCTGCGCCTGGATAGCCAGCGGAACCAAATGCTGATCTGACTTTTTCTTTTTCCCCTTGTCTGCCGGCAAGGGAAATAAAATCAGTTTTTGAAAAACTTATTCGTAATGTGCCCGTCAACCTCCAGGAAATATACACCCGGACTGAGCGGGCTCACATCCAGTTTTCCGTCGATGAGTCTTTCGCTGACCACGGCATGTCCCAACTGATCGTAAACGGCAATCTTCACCTCGACCGGAGCTTCGATAAAAAGCACATCGCTCACCGGGTTCGGGTATAAGCTCAAGGCATTTCCGGCTTGTTCCTCCAAATTTACCAGGCTTTCCACTTCCGGAACGGTATGCGAAAAGTCAAACTCCTCGTTCGGGCCGATTTTCACCAAAATCAGGTTGGAACCTCCGTTCAGCGGGTGTTCATTCCAGCCGATCAGCATAGCCCCGCCGTCAGAAGTCGGGATGGCTTCGTTGGCCACATCATTCCCCGTATTGGAAGGAAAAAAACTCGGGCCGATGTAGTACATGCCGCTGCCTGTAAAACGGTAAACGAGTAAATCACAACCGTCCTGGTAAGTATTGATTTCCGGGCTGTCCGAGGCACGGGTACAGAAATAAAAATTATCGGGATTCGAACTATACTGGACCAAATGCTCGAAAGAGAAATCGCCGTCATGCAGGTCATCGTACTGGATATCCGGCACCCCGTTTTCATCACAGCGGAACACATATTGATGCTTGTAGCCCGTATTTTCATTATAGACATGGCTGCCCACCGCACGAACGGTCGTTCCCTGGATGTGTAAGTCGTTGAACTGATAATTCCCGTTCAGGCCATAGGTTTTGGTCCACTCCACTGTTCCGTCG
>CBINGV010000084.1:0-12937 GCA_966250255.1 uncultured Flavobacteriales bacterium
AATTGCTAATACTTAAACTAACATGGAACTGTTATCCAAAATAATTATCAACCACTGATCATAAAAAAGAAATCCGGCGCTATTCTTTGTTTATTTTTATCCTGTTTAACTCAAACTACAGGAAAATGAAAAAAAGATGGATGACCCTGGCTTTGCCTTTTTTGCTGCTTGCCTGCGGCGGGAAAGAAGTGAAGACCGATAAGGATTTCGATGCCTTTAAAGAAAGCTTCATAGAAGACATGTGGAAACAATACCCGGGTTGGGCAAGTTCGGCCGGATACCACAAATATGACAATGTGCTCACGGTACCGGATGAAGCGGGGAGAAAGGCAGAGCTGGCCTTTGCGGATAAAAACCTGGCCAAGCTGGAAGAATTTGAGCTCGATCAGCTTTCGGCCAATAACCAGACGGATTTTCACATGATCGAAAACCAGCTCAAATCCATTCAATGGCGCATCAAGGAAGAAAAATCCTACGAATGGGACCCTTCGGGCTATAACATTTCCGGGCTTTTTGCCGAAATGCTGATCAACGATTACGAAGCCCTCGAAAAGCGCTTGAAGAATTTCGGTGAGCGCCTGGCCAGCGTTCCGGCTTATTACGACGCCGCCCGGAAAAACATCAAAAACCCGGTAAAAGAGCACACCGACCTGGCCATTATGCAAAATACAGGCGGACTTTCGGTGTTCGAAAATGACCTCAAAGCAGCTTTAGACAAAGCGAAGCTCAGCCAGGGAGAAAAGGACGAGATCAGCGCGAAATCTAAAAAAGCAGTCGAAGCGATCACCAAATACGTGGATTGGCTCAAAACCATCGATCATAAAAACGCCCGTTCTTTCCGCCTGGGCAAAGCCCTGTATGCAAAGAAATTCGAATTCGATATCCAGTCCGGTTTCAGCTACGGTGAAATTTACCAAAAAGCGCTCGACCGCAAAAAGTTCCTCCATGGCAAGATGAACGAACTGGCAGACCAGCTGTGGCCTAAGTATTTCGGAATGACCGAAAAGCCGGCCGATCAGCTGGTGAAAATCAAACAGGTCATTGATCAGATTTCCCTCGTTCATGCTGAGCCTTCCGGCTTCCAGGCTGCGATCGAAAAGCAGATCCCGGAACTGGTGCAATTCGTCAAAGACAAAGATTTACTTTACCTGGACCCGAAGAAACCGCTCGTGGTGCGCAAAGAGCCGGATTACATGGCGGGCGTGGCCGGCGCTTCGATTTCGGCCCCCGGCCCCTATGACAAAAAAGGAAATACCTATTACAATGTCGGGAGCCTTTCCGGCTGGAGTCCGGAAGAAGCGGAAAGCTACCTGCGCGAGTACAACCAGTATACCCTGCAAATTCTCAATATCCACGAAGCGATCCCGGGACATTATGCCCAATTGGTCTACAGCAACCAGTCGCCGAGCATGATCAAGTCCCTGCTGGGCAATGGCGCCATGATTGAAGGCTGGGCGGTGTATACGGAGCTGATGATGCTCGAAAACGGTTATGGAAATAATCTCCCCGAACTTTGGCTGATGTACTACAAATGGAACCTGCGCACGGTATGCAATACGATCCTTGATATCAGCGTGCACACCAAAAACATGAGCGAAAAAGAAGGTCTGAACCTCCTGGTGAACGAAGCTTTCCAGCAGGAAGCTGAGGCAAAAGGGAAGTGGAAACGCGTCACCCTGACATCTGTGCAATTGTGTTCTTATTTCACAGGTTTCACCGAAATATACAGCCTGCGCGATGAACTGAAAAAACAGGCGGGGGATAAATTCAAACTGAAGCAATTCCACGAAAAATTCCTGAGTTACGGCAGCTCCCCGGTGAAATATATCCGTGAGCTGATGTTAGCAGGAAAAGAAGGGAAACATTAACATTTTTTGCATATTCCTGTTAAAGAAACTTAATGCAAGTAACTCATTTGCCGTTTGGAAGTCTTACGCAGAAAAATAACTTACACATGAAAAAAATCGTATTATTTGCAGGCCTGCTTTTGGCCGGATCAAGCTATGCCCAGCACCAGAAAGGGGAGTGGTTTGTGACTGCGGGAGGCCGTACCCCTTTTACACTCAAGCCCCTGCGTTTCAGTCCTTATGTTCAAACGGGCTTCTTTCTTGCCCCGCGTTTTGCGACGGGTTTGCAGTACCAGTATGCCGGGATCAGTGGTTTGTATCAGACACACAGTTACGGCGCCTTTGCCCGCTACTACCTGGTGAACAGGGAAAACGTAGGGCTTTACGGTTTTGCGTCTTTCCTGTATTCAAAAACAAACACCACATCGCCCTACATCCTCAAAGAATCCTATAACCTGGACTTCGGGCTCGGGAGCAGTGTTGCCCTGGCACCCAACTGGCGTCTCAACATGGAAGTGAACCTCCTCGGGCGTTATTCTTTTGGAGGGGCGGCCCGGGTCGGCGTGAGCTATACGATTCCTTACCGGAAAAAAGCGCCAAAAACCGGTGGGATCTGATCCCGCCGGGGAATAGCCGGAAAAGACAAGAGGCATCGGGCTGAAGGCAAGGGATTCGCGATTTCGGGTCTTCAATCCGGTGCCTTTTCCCTTTCATCCCAAAAACAATAAAAATCGTTAAATAGCTTGTGAACTCTGAATAGATTGTTATTTTTGTCTTTTCAATAGGCTATGAAAATCGGGTTGATCGGATACGGAAAAATGGGTAAAGCCATCGAAATGATTGCGTTAGAGCGCGGTCACAGCATTTCGTGGAAAGTGACTTCCGATAATCCCCTCGACGAACAGGATTTTTCTGCTGCAGATGCCGTGATTGAGTTTACCCGTCCGGAAGCAGTTGTCGCCCATATCAAAAAAAGCCTCTCTGAAAATACCCCGATCGTTGTGGGTACAACAGGATGGAATGCCCAGCTCAAAGAAATCAGCGACTTATGTGCCGCTTACGAAGGTGCCTTGCTCCATGCCAGCAATTTCAGCGTAGGGGTCAATATTTTTTTCCAGCTCAATGAGAAACTGGCCCGGCTGATGAGCAGGCAAAGTGATTACGTGGCTTCCATTGAAGAAATCCACCACACCGAAAAGCTGGACTCACCGAGCGGGACGGCCATTACGCTGGCAAACAGCCTGCTGGAAAACAACGAAAATTACCTGTCCTGGGTGTGCGGCGAAAACGAAGCCCCCCACGTCAACAACAATCAACTGGGCGTAACAGCTTACCGTTTGCCGAATGTGCCGGGAACACACAGCGTGGAATACCGGTCCGAAATTGACAGTATAAAAATCGTGCATGAAGCCTTTAACCGCAAGGGCTTTGCCCTCGGGGCCGTTCTGGCTGCCGAATGGCTTGCCGGGCGCAAAGGCGTGTTTACCATGAAAGATGTTTTAGGAATATAAACTTATTGCAATGAATGTAATCTATTTTTACCTTTTCTTGATCCTGCACCCCTACCTCTCCCTCTGGTGGATGAGCTTTGAAAAAGCGGGCCGTAAATCCTGGGAAGCCCTGTTGCCGGGCTACAACTATTATGTGGCCTTCAAAATTTCCTGCAATAAACCCTGGTGGGCTGTCCTGATGATCTTCCCGGGGGTGCACCTCGTGATGTGGTCCGTGGTCAACGTCAGCTACCTGCGCCGTTTTGGGCATTATTCCTGGATCGATACCCTCCAGGGGATCTTTTTTCCATACATCCTGATGGCAAAAGTGACCAAAGAAGAATTTTTACCGCCGACCAACTGGGCCAACCCGAAAGAAGTCCACCAGCGTTCCGTGGGCGACCACATCGTTCTGTTTCTTTCACTCCCGGTAATCGGGCACGTTGTTTCCTGGGTACTGGGACTCTTTTCCCGTGAAAAGACAGGCAAAAAATCCCGCGTAAAAGAATGGGGCGATTCCATCCTGTTTGCTTTGGTTGCCGCCAGTATCATCCGGACTTACGCTTTCGAGCCTTTCCAGATTCCGACCGGTTCCATGGAGAAAACCCTGCTTGTAGGTGATTTCCTTTTCGTAAACAAAATGGCTTACGGCTGCAAAGTGCCGGTAACGCCGCTTTCTTTCCCTTTGGTACATAATACCATTCCGTGGGTGGATATCCGTTCTTACTCGACGCTCGAAACGCTCGAATATACCCGCCTTCCCGGGTTTGGCAGCGTGCAGCGAAACGATGTGATGGTGTTCAACTATCCTTCGGGCGATACGGCAGTTTATGACCCGCGCATGCCTTTCGGTTTGATGGGACACGATTATTACGGCATCCTGATCAATGAATCACAACGCCTGTTCCGCGAAGATTCCAAAACGGGAACCAAATACCAGGTCTACCTGGCGCATTATTCCGATAGTGTGAAACGCGCCGGTGTAAAAATGAACATCGACAGCCTGGCTAATATTGCCGTATTCCGCGATTACCTCAACAACATTGAATACTGGAAAGGAAAAGCGCGCAAATCCCTGGCGGTTGACAAAGTGGCCTTTGATTCCCGCGAAGGCAGGCTGATCAACCATTACGGTTTGATTTACCGTCCGGTTGACAAGCGTGAAAACTATATCAAACGCTGCGTAGGCTTGCCGGGCGATGTGCTGGAAGTGAAAAATTCCATCCTTTATATCAACGGTAAAAAAGCCTGGGTAGCGCCAAACCAGGCCCTGCGTTATAAAGTATACAATTTTACCGAGTCCTTCTCGCAGGCTTCGATGAAAAACATGCTCCAGGAAAAGTACGGCCTGGAAATCGACGAAATCGGCTTCAACCGGACGGATTTCTATACCGATCCGAACGACGGTATTTTCAAGATGCTCCTGACGCGTGCCGAGCTGGCGCAAATCAAGCGAAACCACCCGAATGCCCGCTTTGAATTAGATTGCAGCAAGCCGGAAAAAGATAAGAACGGGCAATACCCGGTGTTTACCGCCCTGGAAAACCTGTCTTACTTCCCGAAAGACGTGAACCACGGCAACAACGCCACCAACTTTGAAAAAATCCGTATTCCGAAGAAAGGGGCAACGGTAAAGCTGACCAAAGAAAACATCGCTTTGTACCGCCGGATCATTACGGCTTACGAAGGCCACAAGCTGGTGGAGAAAAACGGCGGGTTCTGGATTGACGGTAAAAAACGCACGTCCTACACCTTTGCCATGAACTATTACTGGCTGATGGGGGACAACCGCTACAATTCCGCCGATTCACGTGTGTGGGGCTTCGTGCCGGAAGATCACGTGGTGGGTAAGGCTTCGATCGTTTGGTTCTCGAAAAGCCCCTACAAAGGCGTTCGCTGGGACCGCATCTTCAAGTTTATCAAGTAATGCTTTCGCTTTTCCCGGCAGCTTATTTCGGATCGATTTCGTATTACCGGGAATTGGTGCGGGCTGAAACCCCGGTTTTTGAACAATGGGAAACCTTTCCGAAGCGTTCGCTGCGGAATCGCTGCCAGATCCTCGACCCGAACGGCTTTCTCGAATTGAGCGTGCCGGTGAGCAAACCCCGGGGTTCCAAAACACAGACAAAAGATGTCCGCGTGGATTACTCCACCGACTGGCAGAAAAAGCATTGGCGCACCTTCATGACGAGCTATTCGTCTTCGCCTTTTTTTGATCATTACGGCATGGAAGTGGAAGAAATCATTTTCAGCGATCCTGTTTTCCTGCTCGACCTCAATGGCGCGATCCATGAAAAAATCAACAGTTGGCTTGATTTGGGGATTCCCTTTACATTAAGTGAAACTTACCACAAGGAAAACATCCACGATTTCCGCTCCGGTAAAACATTCGGCAAACAAAAGGACCTCCCGGTCTATCAGCAGGTCTTTGTTTCAAAAGAAGAATTCATCCCGGATTTAAGCATGCTGGATGCGGTTTTCAACCTCGGGCCGATGGCGCGTAAGCTGATATTACCTTAAAATTATTGGTCTCCCGCGGATCTCACTGATCATGCGGATAGGGTGGAGTAGTTTGTTGATCTGTTTCCTCGCTACTCATAAGGATCTGCGTCTCAATCAGTGCCCTCAGCGTAAGCGGCCTGCCGGTAGGCCGGTCTGCGGGAAATAAAAATCCATGTCATCCGTGCAACTTAGCGTAGCGATCTCACGCTTCAGCGTAATCCGTGGGAGCCAAAATGTGTTCAAAAACAAAAAAGGGCCTCCGAAGAAGCCCCTTAATTTATTAACCTGTAGATGTTAATAATTGATCCGTTAAGTTCTTTAACGCAAAAGCTGTACCAAGGTTACAATTTTTTGATTTTTTTGTAAATACTTTCTGCCGCTTACCGAATTATGGATGAACCCCGCCGAATTCTAAATGCCACTTTTAAGGAAGCTAATCCGGGCTAATTTTGTTGTTATTCAGTCATATAAATTGGATTTATGAAAAAGTCAGCATTCATTTTCGGGAGTTTAATTTTCCTGGCGGCGTGTACACCGAAACCGCAGGGTACAACGCCGGTCACCGGTCAAACTTCGGCCACAACGACTTCCGGCGGAACGATCAAAACGACCCCGGTCGATCAGCATACACCGGTCAGTTTTGTGCAATACAACAAAAATCCATTGGCAGGGCCTTTGCTGAGTGCCGATGAACTGAAAGCAAAGAAACTGTATACTTCACTGGCTGAAGCTTTGGCAGATCCGCAAAACGTATACCGACTCGAATTGAAAAAAAGGGAAGAGGGTTTTGAGCTGGGCAAACTGACGCCAAGATTAGGAGAGTTGTACAACCTGCAAAAACTCGATTTATTTGGGATTTACAAGGATTTGCCCAAAGAAATCGGGATGCTGACGCAATTGCAGGAAGTTGAGCTGACTTTGCCTTATCTGAGCAGTGACCTGCCGCAGGAAATCGCCAACTGGAAAAACATCAAACGTTTTACGCTGCGCATGCATACCGGAGGTGAACCGGAAGCTAAAATACAAAGCCTGCAGTCCCTTACATCTTTGTCAAACCTGGAGGAATTGACGCTGGATGGAAACAACCTGGCAACGGTTCCTTCCAAACTGGGACAACTGAAAAAGCTGAAGAAACTCAGCATTCAGTTCTCACCGTTAAAAAGCCTTCCGCAGGATTTGAAAGAAATTCCGAACCTGGAATTTTTGAAACTGTCCGGTCTGGCCCAATTGGAATCCGTTCCAGCCCTGAGCCCCTCGTTAAAAGAAGTGGAAATGCGCAACCTGGATCAGCTCACGGATTTGTCGCAAAGCTTTGGTAGTGCTCAATCGCTTGAAGTAATACGCATGTTTTCCTTCGGCAGCCTGACTGTTTTCCCTGCCAATTTTGGTGAGCTGAAAAAGCTCAAGGCTGCTGTTTTGGGTGATTTTCCTCACATTACGCAATTGCCTGCTTTGAAAAATCCAGTGCTCAAGGAATTGTATGTGTACAACTTCAATGCAATGACCGCAGTTTCAGAAAATATCTATGGCGCAGAAATGCTGGAATACCTGCATGTCAAAACTTGCCCGAAACTGGCAGCTTTGCCTGATTTCAAAAAAATGCCCCTGCTTTTTTCCCTTGAATTCTCGGAATTGCCCAACATGAAGGTCAACGATCCGAAATACAATCAGACCATCAAAAAGATAAACGGCGTGGAAGTGTATTCCTACCTGAAGCAGCTGGATCAAAATGACTTGTTCGCCACAAGCGAGGATTTGTATTACAGGTATATTAATAAGGTTCACAAGCTTGATGTTACGCCTTCGATCGCTATCCGGACCAAAAACAAAAGCCAGGTCAAAAAAGTGGCCATCGAATTGAGCATCAACAAAGATACGGTGAACTTATTTTTGCAGAATTTGAACCAATTTCCCCAACTGGAGGAGCTGAATGTTTATTTTGATGAAAAATCTTCGTTTCCTGCTGTTTCACTAACTAAAAAGATTGCACTGGTAAGATTTGCTGCCCTCGCGCAGAAAGATGAGCAGGTAAACTGGGTTGGCGCCCGGAATTTCCTGGGCAGCCTGAAAATGGATACGCTTTACCTGGCATCCGTGTCTAAAACGTTACTGGAAGGAGAATACACGAACCTCGGCAACCTGAAAAAACTAGACATTGATGGGGTAGGGCAATACCAGACAGCAACGGATATTTCCCGCCTGATCAGTAGCTGTGTCAACCTCGAAGAATTGAGGATCAACGTAGCGACTGCCTATGTGCCGGCAGAATTGTTTACGCTGAGCAAATTGAAAAAACTGGACATTACCGTATGGGACCCGCTGAAGGATTATACCCTTCAAATTCCGGCCTCAATCGCTACGATGACCGACCTGGAATCCGTGAAAATTTACCTGAATGATTTCGAAGTTCCGGTTGCGGCCACAGTGGACCCGGCGATCAATACACTGAAAAAACTCAGGGTCATGGATTTGTATATCGGTGGGGACGATAAGAAATCCAAAGCGTTTACGTATCCAAGTGGCATTGAAAACCTCAGCTCGTTGCAGGTATTGAAATTGTCTTTGGTGAAAGAAATACCGGCCGGTGTGGAAAAACTCAGCCTGAAAGAAAAACACATCACCGTCGCAAGGAAGTAGGGATTAAATCGCTAATTTTGGGGCGTGCAACGATACGCATTTGAAATCCAGTACAAGGGAACGGCTTATTTTGGCTGGCAGCGTCAGCCGAAACAGCTTTCCGTCCAGCAAAAAATCGAGGAATGCTTCCGTAAACTTTATGGGAAAGAAATTTCCATTGTGGGCTGCGGGCGCACGGATACGGGAGTACACGCCCACCGTTCGTTTTTCCACGTGGACCTGGACGACAAATTCAAAATGGAAATCCTCTTTTTCAAAATGAACCGCATGCTGCCGCCGGATATTTCCATTGTAAAAATTCACCCGGTTTCAGCGGAGTTTCATGCCCGATTCGGAGCGACAGCACGGACCTATCGCTATTTTATTCACCGGCAGAAAGACCCCTTTTGTGAAGGTTTAAGCCTCCATGTGCAGCAGGCTTTGGATATGGATGCGATGAATGAGGCGTGCGGGTATCTTATTGGAAAAAAGGATTTTACTTCTTTTTCGAAGCTGCACACGGATGTCAAAACGAACATCTGCGACCTGCGCCTGGCGCGCTGGCTGCCGGATGGCGAAGGACGCTGGTATTTCGAAATTACTGCCGACCGTTTTTTACGCAATATGGTGCGCGCTATTGTGGGAACCCTGCTTGATGTCGGCTTGGGTAAATTAAAATCCGCCGAAATGGAAGACATTCTTGCCAAAATGAACCGGGGTGAAGCCAGTTTGTCAGTACCCGCCCACGCACTTTACCTGTGGGAAATTTCGTACGATGAAATCTGAAACCCTTGTCCGTGCAGGCTTAAAAATCCTATGCGTGCATTTAAATCAATAGATGTAACTTTTTACTCATTCGATACAATAAAATTGGTATGGCTTTTGTTATTTTGTTAATAGATAACAATTGAAGTCATGAAAAAGAAAATTGCCATAGAGCTCCTTTTGAAAGATAAGATGAGGAGAAATAAAGTAAAGCCTTTCGATCAGACTCTGAAGAACCTCGGTGTGATTTCCAGTCAGCAAAAACTGGTGACTAAATAATCGACCCGGGAATTGAAAAAGCTTTGTATCTTTATCACAAAATGAAAAACGATGCAAAGCCAGGCCGAAACAAGTAACTACGCTTTTCAAAAGATAGTTGTTGCCGTTGGCCTCCTGCTCTTCACTGTAAAACTGCTCGCCTGGTACCTCACCCGTTCTGTAGCCATTTATTCGGATGCCTTAGAAAGCATTGTCAATATTACAAGCTCCTTTTTAAGTCTTTACAGCCTTTATCTCGTTAGCCAGCCCCGGGATGCCAATCATCCTTATGGCCACGGGAAAGTCGAATTCCTGTCTTCTGCCGTAGAAGGCATTCTCATCAGCGTAGCGGGCATCCTGATCATCATCGAAGCCGTTCAGCAACTTTTTGTCAAAAATGAAATCCTGCAGCTGGATTACGGGATTTTACTCGTTTTATCCACGGCGCTTGTCAATTACCTGCTGGGTTACGGGGCAGTTCGCCGCGGCCGCAAAACCAATTCCATCGCCCTCGAAGCAACAGGCAAACACCTCATGACGGATACCTGGTCCACGCTGGGGATTGTAATCGGGTTGGTTTTACTTTATTTCACGCACATCGCCTGGATTGATGCCGCCATTGCCATTGTTTTCTCCGGGATCATTCTCTACACGGGTTTTGTGATCATTCGCCGGTCGGTAGGAGGGATCATGGATGAAGCCGACGAAAAGCTGATCCGGGAAGTGGTCGATTTGCTCAATGAAAAACGTGATCCGAACTGGATCGACCTGCACAACCTGCGGATCATCAAATACGGGAGCAAACTCCACATTGACCTGCACATGACTTTACCGTATTATTTTACCGTAAAACAGGCCCACGACGAAATGGAAAAAATGGATGCGATCATCAATGCCCATTTTGGCGACCGGGTGGAATTATTCGTACACACGGACCCCTGCCTGGATTTTTCCTGTATGATCTGTTCGATTTCCGATTGCACAGTGCGTAAGCACCTGCAGGAGAAGCAGCTGGACTGGAATTTTGAGAATGTGTCGCCTAACCGAAAACACCGCCTTTGATGTATATCCGGGATGAGCAATTGGCGCAGCGCCGGAATAATTTTGACCTGGTCCGTTTCCTGGCGGCTTTCCTGGTGTTTATTGATCACAGTTTTCAACTATTTACCGGGAAAATGATGACCCTTGACCCTGTGCGCGAAATTTTTTCCTACAGTTCCGGGGCAATCGGGGTGCAGGTCTTTTTTTGTCTCAGCGGCTTCCTGGTGGCCCGCAGCCTGGAACTTTCTCCCAATATCTGGTTTTACTTCCGCAACCGCTTATTGCGGATCGTTCCCGGCCTGGCAGGTGTGATAGTGCTTTCCGTCCTGGTCCTGGGCCTGTTTTTCAGCAGTTATGATTTCCGAGCCTTCCTGTTTTCGCGGGAAACGGGCTTGTATTTACAAAACATCCTGGTTTACCGGACCTATTATTATTTGCCGGGGGTGTTTGAAGGAAATGTGCTCAATGCCTCGGTCAACGGTTCGCTCTGGTCCATTCCCTATGAATTTACCTGTTATTTGCTCCTGCCTTTCCTCTACCTGTTTATCCGTTACCGGAAATACGCACTTTTAATGGCCCTGACAGTCGTTTTTGTGCTTTATGTTTTTTTTGAAGCGCAAATTAACCCGCTGGTGGTGCCCGGGCTGGGGATTGTGATGAGCTCGCTCATTCTCCCTTTGCTCTTTTTCTTATCCGGGGCCTGTTTTTACCTCTGGCGCGATGAAATTCCCTATCATTGGATCGGATTGCTGCTTTGCGGGTTTTTCCTGCTGCTGATGCATTTTGATGTGCTTGACCGGCGTTTCCTGGTATTTGTGCTCCCGTATCTTTTATTTGCCTTTGCTTTTTCCAGCCGCCTGAAGCTGGCAGCCTTCGGAAAGTACGGTGATTTCTCCTACGGCTTTTACCTCTATGCTTTCCCGGTGCAGCAGGCTGTTTCTGCGCTTTGGGCTAAAAGTCTCGGTTTGAACGCCTTAATCGGTCTTTCTTTTACCATCACCCTTTTGTTTGCCATTTTCTCCTGGTTGCTGATCGAAAAGCCGGCGCTTCGCCTCAAGCGGAAAAGTCTTTCTGCGGGTTAAATTATTAACGCCAGCCCTTATTTTTAACGGAAAGTTAATTTGACTTAAAATTTCAGATTTCCAAAAAAAAGCAATATATTCGCACTACAAAAACTGGAATATGTTACAAGATACCATCAATATAAAGGTAAGTACCACTAAAAACTCCCGCATCAGCGAAGTAAACTGGGAAGATCTTCCATTCGGAAAAGTGTTTGCCGATCACATGCTGATCATGGATTACAAAGATGGCCAGTGGCAGGATGCTGAGATCATGCCTTTCGGTGAAATTCCTTTTCACCCGGCGACTTCGGCGATCCATTACGGCCAATCGATCTTTGAAGGCCTGAAAGCGTATAAGAACCCGGAAGGGGAAGTACGTATTTTCCGCCCGGACATGAATGCAAAACGTTTTATTGAGTCTTGTGAGCGTATGTGTATGCCGATCATCCCCGAACAGCTTTTCGTGGAATGTGTGCGCAAGCTTGTGGAAACCGACCAGAACTGGATTCCGAACCGCGAAGGCTATTCCCTTTATATCCGTCCGTTCATGTTTGCAACGGATGAGTTTGTGGGGATCCGTCCTTCCGAAACCTATAAATTTATGATTTTCACCTGCCCGGTAGGCGCTTATTATTCCGAGCCGGTACGCGTGAAAATTGAAGAAACCTATACGCGTGCTGCCGAAGGCGGTGTTGGCCGTGCGAAAGCTGCCGGAAACTACGGTGCTTCGCTTTTCCCGGCGCGCAAAGGCCAGGCGGAAGGTTTTCACCAGATGCTTTGGACCGATGCCAAAAACCACGAATACATCGAGGAATCCGGGACCATGAACGTGATGTTCGTGATCAACGGTAAACTCGTTACCCCATCCGAAGAAAGCGATACCATCCTGCGCGGAATTACGAAACGCAGTGTGATCGAAGTGGCTAAGCACTGGGGTATGGAAGTGGAAGAGCGCAAAGTGTCGGTGAAAGAAATCGTAGAAGGAATCCGGAATGGTTCCGTAACGGAATGTTTTGGCGCCGGCACTGCAGCAACGATCGCACATATCGTGAAAGTGGGCTACCGCGACGAAGTGCTCGAGCTGAACCCGGTTGAAAACCGCCCGTTCTCCCTGAAAATGAGCCAGTACCTGGACGATCTCAAGGCTGGTAAAGAGCAGGATATTTTCGGCTGGACGCTTAAGGTTTAAAGCGCTCAATCAATAGCTTTTGTGGTCTTACATGGCTGATTTTGGGAAAATGAGACCTTTTCTGATTGGCTTTGCCCTGATATGGCTCAATCCGGTGATTTGCCAGAAGCACGCAGCCATTGAGCTGGAAGGAGATACTCTTTTTTTTAACGATCAGTCGGATTT
>CBINGV010000085.1:0-12931 GCA_966250255.1 uncultured Flavobacteriales bacterium
CGGCGAAAATGTCTATCGAAACCACCTTCTCTTCGCCCTTCGCGGTCGTCAGGATATCCGGCACCACCCCAATTTCCTGGTTGGAGCGGCTGCTCACATGGTAAAATTTCCCGTTTGTGACCTTCACGAAATCTTCGTTGTTCTCCGCATAGGAAACCGGGTAAACGGACTGGGCCGTTCCTTTGCCATACGTGCTGTCGCCCACGATCAGCGCACGCTTGTAATCCTGCATGCAGCCCGCAAAAAACTCCGAGGCCGATGCGCTGCGGTTGTTCACGATTACGATCAGGGGGCCGTTGTAGACCGTTCCGCGGTTCATGTCTTTCAGCAGGGAAGGTTTTTCGTCCTTACGCTGGTAAATCGACATCGGCCCTTCATCGATAAACAGGCCCGAAAGCTCAATGGCTTCCTTGAGCGAGCCACCGCCGTTATTGCGCAAATCGAGGATCAAGCCCTCAATGCTGTCTTTTTTCAGCAGGAGGATTTCTTTGGCTACGTCGTTGGCACAACCCAGCTGCACATCGCCCTCAAAATCAGTATAAAAAGACGGCAGCGCAATGTATCCGAGCTTGATCTTCTCATCCGAAAGCAGGTAGCCCGTAAAGCTGTTGTCCGTGTTTTCCACTTTGGTGCGGATCAGTTTCACGCTGGAAATCCCGCCGTTTTTGTGTTTTACCTTGAAAGTCGCTTCATTACAGTCGGACTGGCCCAGGATCGTACTCAGGAATTCCGTGCCCTTGCTGGCCAGGTCGTGCTTCACCCCTTTGTGGTCGATGATTTCAAGCAGGATGTCTCCTTCCGCCAGTTCATTCGAGTTCCAGGCCGAGCTTCCCGGTAGGATGCCGGTTATGGTAACATCAAAATCTTCCGTTTCCCCGAAATTGATCCCGAATACCAGCCGCTCGCTCGAAAGCTCTTCTTCAAAATCTTGCTTTTGCTCCAGGGAAAAATAACTGGAATGCGGGTCGAAGCGCAAGGCCAACGCATTAAGCAGCCTTTCGAGGAGTTTTTTTTCGAGCTGGGCCTTATCCTTTAATTTGCGCTCAAAGTATTTTTTTTCCTTCAAGGCCAGTTTTTCACGTGTTTCGGAATCCAGCGCCGGTGTGATTTTTTTGGCCAGCGCCGAATCCAGCTCAAACTTGTTGTAAAGTGCGTTCAGGAAGTCATATTTCAGGTTCAGCTCCACCTGCCGGTCAAAGTTTTTCCGGGATTGGCGCAAATGGTCATTGGCTGCTGAATTGTAAATGTATTCTTCGCCTTTCTTCAATACGACAGGTTTTTGATAAAAGGCTGCCGCAATAGAATCATAGCGCTTCAGCGCTCCTTCGTAAAGCCTTACGGAGGTTTTGAAGGCCTCACACAATCCGTTTTCAGAGGCCAGCTGCTGCACTTCGCTCAAGTCTTCCGTCGTAAAAAAATAATTATCATCGTCTACCTCGTTGAAATAAAGGGAAATGATCTCCTTTCGCTGTTCGGCATTGAGCTCAAGCGGCTGGTAATGCAGGTTTTTGATGCTCTGCTGCACGGCTTCGATCTTCCGGCAAGCCGCAAATTCATCCTGGGAAAAAGCCGCAAATAAGGTAAAAAAGACAAAACTGGTGAAGAGGGTTTTTTTCATTGGATAGCTTTTCAAGAATGACAAATATATGCTTTTACAGGAATTTTCGCACCCTTTCGGAAAAGTTGTATATTTGCCCTGTTGCTAAATCGGTTTATCAGCTTACGGGCTGCTTCAGGTATGAAACTACGCTCAGGCTTACTATTCTTCACATGCGCGCTCTTTTTTACTGCGCTCCGGGCCCAGCTCTTTGAGACCCTGGGAAGCGCATACCCCATTCCGACCGTAACTTCAGTTACTTGTTCCTCGGCCGACACCTGTTTTACGCTGACCGATAACTTCGGCAACCAGCAAGGCGCCGTATGGGATTTGCAGGCCATCGACCTGAGTGTCGCTTTTGATGCTACTTTCTGTATGTTCCTGGGTGATAACGATGGCGGTGCCGACGGTTTTGCCTTCGTGATGCGGGCACCCGGCTCGAATTCCTTCGGGGAAGAAGGCGGCGGCCTGGGCTATGGCACGCTGAACGGAACAGACGGCATTTATCCTTCGGTAGCTATCGAATTTGATACCTACCAGAACTCCGACCTCTTTGATATTTTCGAAGACCACACCCAGCTCGTGCTGAATGGCAATGTAGGCGGTTTCCCGGAAGTGGGGCCGGTTGCACTTTTGCCCGGCAACCCGAATGTGGAAGACAATAATTTTCACAATGCCCGCATCGTTTGGGACCCGCTTACCCATGATTTTTCCATGTATTTTGACGGCGTGCTGCGCTTTACGTATACGAACGACCTGGTGAATAATGTCTTTGGCGGCAATCCGCAAATCCTCTGGGGTTTTACGGCTTCAACCGGCGCACTCTTCAACCTGCAGCAGATCTGTTTCCCGAAAGTCAACCTGAACCTGCCCAACCTCAGCATCTGTGAATCGGATTCGGCTTACGTCAGCTATTACCACGACGACCTGACGCAGTACCTCTGGACCGATCCGCAGCAGGACACGCTTGTTTACTGGCACAATGGCATGGGCACACAGCTTGTTGACACGGGAATTTATGTCACCCAGGAAGGTACATATACCCTGAGTGTCATATTCAATAACCAGTTGTACAGTGAAGGAGTGGAAGTTGACCTGCTCGAGCCGCCTTTCGATACCAGCTTTGTCATTTGCCGCTTTGCCGGTCCGGCCGACCTCATCGATCTGCTGGACGATCCTCCGCTGGACGGGAACTGGAGCGGGCTTTCCACCTTACTCAACGGTCTTTCCGGGACCTTCGATCCGGAAACAAACGCCGCCGGGACTTATACCTACACGTCCAGCCTTTTATCGGTCTGCCCGCAAAATGCCTTCAACGTGGAGGTCGAAGTGATCGATGTTATTTTTAATGAAACCGTTACCCGCGTCCCCTGTACAGAGACAACTTACGAGGTCAGTGTAAACCCGGTGATGAGCAATGGAAACAGTGCTTTCAGCTATAGCTGGGCCTCCCCCGGGAATACAGTTACAGACCTGGGTGCGGAATGCGAATTGACGATTAGCGCAGACAGCCAGCTCAGCCTGGAAATTACCTCCACCGATGCTGCAGCCTGCGTGTTTGAAGCTACTTTTAACCTACCTTTTGTTCCAAATCCGCAGCTGGACCTAGGGGCCGATATTTCGCTTTGCGCCAATCAAACGGCCTTGCTGGCCGCTCCCGGAAGCTGGGACAGTTACCTGTGGAATACCGGGAGCACTGCGGCTGCGATCCAGCCTGTTGCGAGCGGACTTTATTGGTGCGATGTCCAGTCTGCAGATGGCTGCACATACAGTGATACGGTCGCGCTGAGCTTCAACCCGCTCCCCGAAATTACGGTACAGGATTTTGAACCGGAAGGATGCCTGCCCTACAATGAACAATTCTCCGTCGCTGTAAGTCCTCCTTCATCTGATTTTGCCTGGCATTTTGATTTCGGCCCGGTTTTTCCCAATCAAAATAATGTTTCCGTAAGCTATCCCACCGCCGGCGATTATGGGTTCAAGATCATTGCCGTCAGCCCGGATTTGTGTGTCGATAGCGTCGAATTTCCCAATTCCATTCACGTGCATCCCGATCCGCAACCCGGTTTTAGTTTCGAACTGCTGAGCGCTTCAGGTGGAAACAATGTCGTGGAATTTCAGAATGAGTCCTTGTTTTATGATGAGCTGCTTTGGATTTTCAACCAGCAGGACAGCAGCCAGGCCGAAAACCCGGAAATGACTTTCGGCGGCCAGGGAAGCCAGGTTCTGGTGGAACTGATCGCTTCGAATGCCTGGTGCTCGGATTCCATTTCGCAGGTGATCAACATCCCGGAACAGTTGATCTTTTATGTCCCGAACACCTTTACACCGGACGGCAACCTCTTCAATAATACGTTTCAGCCGGTAATGACCGAAGGTTTTCTTTTGGGTTCGTATCATTTATCGCTGTATGACCGTTGGGGTGAGCTGCTGTTTGAAAGTTTCGATCCGCTGACCGGCTGGGATGGCACTTACGGCAACCGCCTGGTGCAGGACGGCACCTATACCTGGCGGATTGAGCTGATTGAGAAAGATACGCAGACCCCACGCGTATTTACCGGGCACCTGAGCCTGATGAAATAAAAATATGCTGTTCTAAAGAATTGGTAATAAAATCAGATCGCCGCGCATGCGCAAATTCTTAATTAAAACCGTTCATCACCTGTTCTTATAATGCTGCAAATAAAAAAGCCCTGCTGGCAGCAGGGCTTTTCCGTAACTTTAAAAAAATAGTAATAATCGGTTTTTATTTTTTGCTCAGTGAGTTATGCGCGTTCTGATCGTTGAAATCAATTTTACATAATTCATTGAAGCGGGATGAATTGTTGTTAATGCCTAAACTTAAGAAAATCTTTTTCCATCCTTCTCCTTTGTTGGTGTTGTAGCGGTTCAGGACTTCCGTCATCGTTTTATCCGTGAGGCGGGAAAGCTCATATGCAAGCAAAATTTCCGCCGGTTCCATCGTTGAGATCAGGGAAGACACTTCGGCTTCCTCCACTCCGTATTCCGTTACGATAGCTGCTTTGAAGGCTGATACATCAGCCAAAGCTTCTTTGTTGATCTCATTCAGTTTATCATCGAACTTTTCATTGCCGGTGTTCGCATCAAAGGTCAGCGAAACGGAAATCAGGAAGATGGAAACCGAAAACAAAGCAAATAGTAGAATGTAGTTATAATTTTTCATAGCACTGTGTGTTGATTATTACCTAGACCATATTTCATGCCGAAAACCCCTAAGCCCATTTAATATTTTTTATCTTTTTTGAAAATTTTATCCATCAGCTTCTGCCACTTCGACGATTTTTCCGTGCTTTCGGCCGCAGGCTGTAATATAAAGAGATGTTTTTCAACATCGTAGAGGTATTTCTGGTTTGAAGAAATATTGACCTTGTTGGACGGATTAGCCTTCTCAAACACTTCCATAAAACCTTCCTCTACCGAAATTTCGACGAATTTGTATTCCTCGGTTGCGGTTTGTACGTTGAATTTTGTACCCTGTACCTTGATTTTCAATTCTTCGGTTTCGAGGATGAAATCTTTATCGAGCGGCTTGATGTCAAAAAGCCCTGCACCGGACAAGCTCGCAATTCGCGGCTGGTTTGGCGTATGATCGAGGATTTTCAGGACACTGTTGTTGGTAATTTTCGCATAAGAGCTGTCGATCAGGTCGATTTGCTCGGAATAAACCGTGTCTTTTCTTTTTTGGTAGCGCTTGATGTTAACCGTCGGCTGCTGCTTCGGGTCCTGGTGCTCTGCAATTTGTACCGGGGTTTGGGATGGTTTGAAATCATCCTGTTGCTCTTGCTTGGACAGTTGGGTCTTTTGAGACGGACCCGGTTTGTAGAAAAGCATAAAGAGGGTGCCGGACATCAGCAGGACGATCAATACGGCTGCGATCCGGTAAATCATGGCATTGCTGCGCGCAGCAGGCAATACGATCAGTTCTTGTTCTTCTTTTTTGGCGGTAAAACGTTCCCAGGCGGCATCGACATCCGGCTGCGGATTTTTCTTTGCCTTTCCGACCAGCTCCCAGATCAGCACCTGCTGCTCGTAGTATTTGCTGTTCTCTTCGGAAGCCGCGATCCATGCCTTCAGCTCCAGGAGCTCTTCCGGGCTGGCATTACCGCTGATTGATTTGTTGATAAGGTTATCCATGGCAGATAATATGACTTATTTAATATTCAGACAATATTTTTTTAAAATACCCCTAAAGGATTTGAAAAAAAATTAAAAAAAGAAAAAGCAACTCCGGGAAAAGGTGCTGGATCTTCGGTTTTAATTCCTGGTTGAGCTTGCTGATCGCAATGGTGATCTGGTTTTCTACCGTCTTGATGGAAACGCCCAAATGCTCGGCAATTTCTTTGTTTTTCATGTTTTCAAAACGGCTCAGGGTAAAGATGGTTTTGCATTTCGGGGGCAGGTTATCGAGCGAAGCGTGCACCAGTTGCTGGAAAACGTCTTGGTCGTAATTATTTTCACCCGCCCGGTTGTGAGAAGCGTTGAACTCGAGATGATCCTGGATGTCGACCCGTTTGACCCGTTTGTTTTTTTCAATGTAATTCAGCGCCCGGTTCACCGTAGATCGTACCAGGTAGCCCTCGATCGTTGTGGTAATATTCAGCTCCTCGCGCTTGTTCCAGATATGGATAAAAACCTCCTGGACAATGTCATCGGCAACCGATTCATCGTTTACGACCTGGTAGGCAACGCCAAACAGGCGCTTGTAATATTCCTTGAACAGGTACTCTATGTCGATGAGATTGCTCAATGCAAAATGGTTAAACAGACAAATATATAAAAAAATACTTACGTCGAACAGAAAGCATAAGTATTCCGCTCGTTAACAGGACGATGCAGCAGGTGTTCAGGAAAAGTTTGTTTACTGCACATTTCCGATGACGCAGAGCGCATCGAGGTGCGGGTCGGGGCTGCCGCCCATCGGTTCTAGGGTAATGGCAAAGGCCTGGCTGTTGCCGATTTCTTTCATTTCAAGCAATTTGCCGGCGTGGTCTACGTCCAGCATTCCGGCGTCCACCGGTTTTCCATCCATGATCGCCCAAAGCTGGTATTGCATATTGTCGGGGGCTTCGGGCAGCTGAACATCCGAAAGCATAACGTGTTTGTTTTGCCTGTTCCAGAAAACGGTGGCTTTGGCCTCTTCCTTCCCGGGAACGCCCGCCAACATGACTTTGGACGTTTCTTTATGCGCCAGGAAAGCCAGGTAATCCTGCTGCGTCCGGTTTGTTTTTTCGAGTGTTTGCGTATCGCTTTCGAGCTGCGCCAGGCGCTCGTTTGTTTTTTCGTTTTGCGCATAAAAATAAACCGCCAGCGCCGAAGCAGTAAGGATCAGCACAAGAGAAGCCGCCACGCGCAGCCAGGATGTGTTTCTGGCCGGTGTTTCAACAGCCAGGGGCAAGATTTTTGCCTCCTGTTCCGGGGTTTCCTGCTGCAGCTGTGCCCAGATTTGGGATTTAAGCTCAGCCGGCGGCTCCATGCTGTTTTCCCGGGCAAATTGTTCCATGCTCTCCCGGATTAAGCGCACTTCTTCCGCCACAGCCGGGTTGGTTTTCACCAGGCATTCGATCAATGCGTTTTCCTGTGCATCGGTTTGGCCGAGCACGTAACTTTCCAGTATTCCTGACGCTATGTATGCTTCAATATTCACTTTCGTTTAGGTACTTAATAAATTCCTGAGCTCCTGCAGGGCCGAGCGGGTGCGGGTTTTGACCGTCCCGAGCGGGATGCCGAACTCATCCGAAAATTCCTGCTGTGTGTAGCCCTGGATGTAAATGTATTCCAGGACAGTACGGTATTCCTCCCGCAATTTAGCGATTGTTTCCCGGATGCCGATGGAATCTGTTTGTATACGTTCATCGACCTGGTTTTCCTGATCTACGATGCGCTCGTCGATTTGGATTTTATATTTCACATGTTTGGAGCGGTTCGAGTCGATCGCCGAGTTGCGCGCGATGTTGAGCATCCAGGTAAAAACCGTTCCCTTTCCGCTTTCGTAAGATCCTCGGTTTTTCCAAATTTTGATGAAGGTTTCCTGCAAAACATCATTGGCACGGTCGCGTTCATTTACGATCCGGAAAATCACCCCGTACAGTGCCGCCGAGTAATTGTCATACAAGTAAGAAAATGTCTGCTCAGTGCCTGCCTGAAGCAAAGCGGCCAATTCCTGTTCCTGTATTTTGGTTCCGGTGTTGATCATCTGCTTTTCAAAAGTACACAATCTTTGTCAATCCCGGGCCTGTTCGTTTTTATTTTCAGGGAAATAAGTCCCGGAGCTTTTGATGGAAAGCCGGGAAATCTTCCAGGTTATTGTGGCCGGCCTTTTCCAGTACCGTAATCTGCGCATGCCTATTACTTCGCTTCAGGTCAAGTGCATGTTCCAGGGGAATTGTCCTGTCATCCGTCCCGTGAAAAATATGCACCGGACAAGTAATTTCAGCAAACCAGGCACGGGTTTCCATCGGGTAGCGAAGCACAAAAAGCGGCACGTAAGGGTATTTTTCACCGGCCAGCCTGTTGACGCTGTAATAAGGTGTAAATAATACGACGCGGGCGGTTTTCCGGCGCGAAGCCACATAGCTGGCCGGACCCGAGCCCAGCGAACGGCCGATCAGGCTGATTTGACTTCCTTTCCAGCCTTTTTTGATCAAATAATCATAAGCCAGGAGCGCATCGGAAAGCAAATGTTCCTGGCTCACATCCGGATCGCTCTTCCCGAAAGAACGGTAGTCAGGCATCAGGACATCGTAGCCGCGTTTTACATAAGTCAGTGCTTCGCCGCCGCAATTGTGTAAAGCACCTGTATTCCCATGAAAAAACAGGATCACGGCTTTCGGCTGTTTGGTTTTAAAATACAGGGCATGGATGTATTTGTTATCGGCCGTTTTCAGGTTGAGCTCTTCGAAATCGGCATCAAAGCGAAACTTATAATCCTTTTTGAGATGGACGGGATGAAAAAGAATCTGTTCCTGGGCCACATACAAATAAATCAGCACCGAAGCATAGAGCAAAACGGCAACGACGAACAAACGGACCAAGGTTTTCCGCACCCATTTCATGCCCATAAAACTAGCATTTCCAGGGATGCATCCCTGTTTAAAAATGTTAAATCTTTTGTGGGTTTATCCATACATTCCTGTTTATAACTTCGGGGCAAATCCTGCGCAACAAGGTTTTTTGCCCCGAAATTTGTATGGATGATAAAAGTGCGCCTTATGTTTCAAAAAATTGCCTGTTTTTCAGTTATAGCTTTATTTTTCCTGGCTTGTGTGCCGGCCAAAAAATACAATGAATTGCTCGAACGCGAAAAGCAGTGTTCGGAAGAATTGGCCAAATTCAAAAATACGGCCATCACGAACGAAGACAAGGCCAAAGAGCTGGAAGCACGCCTGATCCTGCTGCAAAACGATGTGGCCAACCTCAAGGAAGACACCCTCCGTCTGAGTGAGAAACACCGCCTGATGCAGGTGCAGTACGATCGCCTGGTGCAGCAAAACCTGGATTTTGAACGCAAGCTCGAGCAGGACCGGGCAACGCGCATCAAGCAAACGGGTTCCTTACAGAACGACCTGGATTCGAAAAACCTGGAGCTGCAACGCAAGGAAGATGCCCTCATGAACCTCGAAACCGAGCTAAAAACCAAACAGCGCCTGCTCGAAGAACGCGAGAAAAAAGTAAACGAGCTCGAAGAAGCCCTCAAGCGCAAGGACGAAGGGATCAAAGCCCTCAAAACCAAAGTAGCTTCCGCCCTGCGTGCTTATGAAAACAAAGGCTTGACGGTGGTTGAGAAAAACGGTAAAATCTATGTGAGCCTCGAAGCCAAATTGCTGTTCCAGTCTGGCAGCACTGCCGTGGAAGAACAAGGAAAAAAAGCGGTGATCGATTTGGCCAAAGTGCTCGAAAAGGAAAAAGACCTGGAAATCATCGTGGAAGGCCACACCGATAACGATAAGATGGAAAGCGCCTCACACCCGAAAAGTAACTGGGAGTTATCGGTGCTACGGGCTACCGCCGTGGTGGAGATCATGTCGGCGAACTCCAAAATCAGCCCGGCGATCCTGATGGCGGCCGGCCGCGGTGAATATCACCCGGTAGATGCCAAGGACAAGGCCAAAAACAGGCGCATTGAGGTAATCATTTCACCGAACCTCAACACGCTGTTTGATATGATCAACAAATAATTATCCGGTAAATTTCGTCCGGAACGGGATCGACCAGCCCATAGAGAGCATGAGGAAGGAATTGGCCCCGATCATGCTTTTTTCACCCTTGAAGCCTGGTCTTGACCCGAATTCGAACTTATAGGTCAGGAAGCTTTTGGACGACGAGCGGAAGGAAATTCCGGCACGCCAGCCGGTGCGTTTCATGTCGCTGGAAGACAGATCCCAGATTTTACCCCCCACGGTTCTGATGTCGCTGAACACAATCGCAGGCGCCAGCAAAGCGTCCACGTAAACATCATAGTAACCTACATTTCCTTTTTGCCCGTACTCGTCCGTCTGGATCAGGAGATTGGTGATGGATTTGTAGCTTATCCCGGCATTGAGCACCGTCATGTTCATCATCGGGTAGGCTCCGTAGGTCGCGCTGCCGTCGACACTGTTGCCGAAATCCCCGAAGGCGAAGCTGGTAGTATCTCCTTCTTCCTGGGATGTTGCCCGGAAGGTACGCCCTTCACCGGAATCGTCCTGCACGTCAAAGGCGGTACGCATGTTCGTCAAACCGGCCCTTACCTGGAAAATCCGGCGAACCGTTCCCGGGACCATGATGTATTTTGTGTTGGTATATTTCGTGTTTCCGGAAGTCCAGGAAGTTTGCGAAAGCACCACTTTAAGTGATTTACTGCTCGAACGGTCGATCAATGAAAAGGCGCCCCCGAGTTCCAGGTACTGGAATTTTTTCAGTCCTTTTTCAGCGATCGGCAAACTGCCGTCTGCATGACTGCGGGCATTGCCATCCAGGTAAGCCCTTCTGAAATCAACTAAAACACCCAGCCTTTTGATCAGCAAGGCATCGCCCCGCAGGGCAAAACCAAGCGTCAGGTTAGTTCCCCAGGTATCCGCATAAAAAGGATCGATGGACACCGCGGCCGCTTTCATCGCATAAGGATCATCCGTCAGTACTTTATAATTTACGTTCTGTCCCCAGGCCAGGCAGGTGGTCAGAATTGTTCCGCTAAGAAGTGCTAATCGTTTCATAAGGATTTTTTTTTACAAAATTAAGCCTGTAACAAGCTACGGAGCCATACGGCAGATGCAGTATTTTCCACCGTTTACTTTCTTTTTAATTTATTTTTCGTTTTGCTTTTAGGGGACTTTTCGAAAGAATATGTCTTTTATGTATTGTTGAAAATATAAAATATGAAGTACTGGTATTCACTGCTCATTTTTGTTCTGATTTTTTCTCCCAAAGCTTGTTGCCAAAATATCTGGACAGCGATCTCAACCAGCGATGCCACAGCAGAATCGCTGGATATTGTCATGGATGATGCCGGAAATTCTTATATTATCGGTTATATCAGCGGCGATACAGAATTCCAGGATATTGAAATCGACATCAGTATGGGATACAGCGATGTAATTGTCGCCAAAATTAATCCCCTGGGTACTTACGAATGGGTGAAGCGTTTCAACGGGCCGCTTTCGGACAAAGGAAGCAAAATCGCCCTGGCCTCTAATAATGATCTTATTATTACCGGGACATTTTACAACAGCATCACTTTCGGATCAACTACCCTAAATGCATCGGCGGCCTCCAAGGACATCTTCCTGGCCAGGCTCAGCAATAGCGGGGATGTAATCTGGGCGAGGAAAGATGGCGGTTCAATGGGAGAAAATGTCTATGGACTGGCCGTCGATGAAAATGACAATATCATACTTACCGGGCAGTTTGAAGGTACTTCTACTATTGGTACCCAAACTTTTACCAGCATGACCGACCCCGAAACCAACCAGCCTTCCTTTGATTTGTTTCTTGCAAAATATGACAGCAACGGTAATCCACTATGGTCGAAAGCTTCTTATGCGGAATATGAAGACCGGGGACTGGCGCTTGTATGTGATGCGCAAAACAACATTTACCTGGCCGGACAGTTTTCAGATACCATCAATTATTTTGGTCACACCATCAATAACCAGATTTACAATGCAGGCTTTGTCGGCAAATTTGACCCCAATGGAAATGAACTGTGGTTTGATAAACTGGCCGCAGCCCAGGTTTTGGCTTACGACATAGCCTTAAATCATCAGAATCAACTAATCGTCACCGGTGATTACCTGGGACAAATGGTCATCTGGGCGCAGGAAAACCAGCACATTTTATCCAATCCTTATGACAAGAAGATTTTTGTTTTGAAGCTCAGCCTGAGCGGCAATTACATCTGGGGAAAAGCGCACGGATCAAACTCGGAAGTTTCTTCGCGTGCAGTTTGCATGGATGAACAGGATAATATTTACATTGGAGGTCACTTCAAATGTAATTTTGACGAATACCGCGACTCAAGCGGTACGGCATATTGGCAAAGTGCCGGGTTTCGGGATCAGTTTGTCACGAAATTTACGACCGCCGGGAATACTGTCTGGAAAAAACAGGTTGGCGGACAGCGACAGGACCAATGTTGGGGAATTGCCGTAAAGGAAACAGATTATCCGGTCATTACAGGGAGTTTTGCAACAAACATTGTATATCCTTTTAATTCAATTTATGATTTTGGGGGAAATATTTCCAATTTCGCTAACCAGAACTATCAGTCAGACCTCGATTATTCATTCGATGACGTTCAGCATGTATTAATTGAAGGTGACGCATCTCCCAATATCCATGTTTCAAAAATGCTGAGCACTAACTCCGGTCATTTCAATTATTATGAACATTATAACACCGATTTCAACGATTCTTTACCCATTGTAACTTCTCCGAATGCTGATTCCGTTGATTTTTGCCCGGCGCAACTTGCTTGTGTCAATCCACAGACAAACTTTTATTACGGCCCATTGTACGCCGGGCATTGGAATACCGGGGATTCGATTACTTCTTGCGTGCAGCACCAAAATAACGATGGTTTATACTTCATTTATGTCAACCGTTTGGATGGCTGTTATCAGGCACAGGATACGATCTATATTGATTACCACCCAACTCCCCCGATGCCTTTACTTACGGATGATCACTCTGTAAACATAAGCAGTTCACAGTATCAGAGTATTATAGCCTGTGCTCCGGATACCTTAAATCTTTATTTTCAAAACCTGTGTCCGGGTTGTACCGCAACGATTACATCCTTTGAATCAAACCTGGAAGAAGCACCCTTGGTTTTGGATT
>CBINGV010000086.1:0-12885 GCA_966250255.1 uncultured Flavobacteriales bacterium
TGCCCTGCCTGATTAAATGAAGGAAAAAGAACGCCTGATCGGGCTGGACCTCGTCCGGACTGCTGCTATTTTACTGGTGATGCTGGGCCACAGCCTGGTTTATCTTCCCGCCACGCTACGCGATTTATTCAGACTTCAATCCGATGGTGTGACGCTTTTCTTTGTCCTGAGCGGCTTCCTGGTGGGTGGCATCCTGCTGAAAAGCTTCCCGGAACGGCCAACATGGGCTGATATTTTCCGTTTCTGGCTTTTCCGCTGGGGCAAAACCCTTCCTTCCTATTATGTCGTGCTGCTGATACTTGCAAGCTATTACTGGCTAACCAAACAGGATATGGGCTCATTTTCCTGGAAGTATTTCTTTTTCGTACAAAACCTGTTTTCTTCCGAATTGAATTTCTTCAATGAAAGCTGGAGCCTCAGCGTAGAAGAATGGTTTTACCTGACCTTTCCCCTGCTTTTTCTTCTGCTTTGCCGCTTTAGTAAACAGGCTTCCCGGACAATATTGCTTGCGGCGCTTTTTTACCTGTTCTTTTCTTTGGGCATGCGCCTGGGCGCCGAAGCTTTATTGGGGGAAAGACCTCATTTCGATCAAATTGTCGTATATCGTTTAGATGCCATCAGCCTGGGGATCCTGGCTGCTTTCCTGCGGGAGCGTTTCCCGGCCTACTGGCAGAGCTACGCTAAAATTCTCCTGGCGGCCGGCCTGGGACTTCTCCTCTGCTTTGAGCTGGCGGCCCGCCTGGATTGGGAATTGTTTTATCCACCTGTAACATCGTCCTTCGAAGCGCTGACATTTGCCCTATGCCTGCCTTTTTTCTCCGGGATCCGATCTTACCCCGGGAAGTCGGTCAACCGGCTGTTGGTATACGTCAGTAAGCGTTCCTATACCTTATACCTGCTGAACCTGGCTTTTGTCCAAATCCTTTTTATGCCCTTCTTTTTTAAGTATCTCCCGGAACTGCGGAAAACAGCAGGAATGGAGTTTTTCGCGTATTGGCTCTTCAGCTTTATTTTTGCCGAAATCCTCTATCGCTGCGTAGAAAATCCCGTACTCAATTTCAGGGAGCGTTTTCGCTAAAATTTCAGGCCCATTGAAAAACCCAGGGGAAAATTGACTCCCCGGTAAGAATCATACTGGTAAACCGGATATTGCTCTTTATCCAGTGTTTTTGAAAAGCTTTTTCCCGCGTCACGAATGATCGAAATTCCCATATCGAGACGAAAAAGCAGGCTGATTCCCGGGCTGTTCGCTATTTTTTTCTCGTGGGTAAACGAACATTTGAAGCTTTTCCAGATGGTTGAGCTTCCTGCATCGGTAAAGAAATGATGCATTGTACTGTCATATTGATTGTAATAAAAAGCATGTCCAACGCCGGCCTCAGGATTCCAGCGGTCGCTAATGGAAAAGCCAAAGTTCCAGGAATTGATGACCTCGTCGTTGCGCGTCACTTTGCCCAGGTTCAGGTTAAACATCGGAAGGAATATGGCTGAGGTTCCGGCCGGCGCATTGACAAAGTCCAGGTACTCGAGCCCCACGCCCAGGCCCAGTTGCAATTCGTCATTAAAATGATAACTGGGCATCAGCATCACTTTGGCATTATCCGACTTAAAGCGCTCTGCATAAGCACTTGTCCCGCTATCAAAGCCGCCTGATTCATAGTTGGCAATCACTTTTCGGCCATGCTCGTAGCGCGCAAAGGCATTCAGCTGCCAGTTGCTTCCCACAGACAGAGGAGTCGAAAAGCGATAATTCAACCCGATGTTTTGCGGTAAGGCAATGAAGGGCAGGGTCGTTGAAGCTGTTAACTCATGACTCGGTTTAAACAACAGGGAAGGATCAGGTGCAAACACATCATTTGTTGTATAACAGGCCGCCAGGATGGGCAAAAGAGCGAGAACAATACCGATTTTTTTCATGAGTAGTTTATTAAGTTTACCTGATAGCAAGCAAGCAATTACAGCAGCCCCTAAAATTTCAGCCCGACTGAGAAACCCAGGGGTAGGTTAAAGCCTTTGTATTCTTCATAGCCGGAATTCTCGTAATTGAAGCCCGGGTAATTGGCAATGCCTTCGTCACCGATATAAGAAAAGCCAAAATCAAAGCGAAGAATGGCTTTGATAGCCGGATTTCCTTTCATTTCGCGTTCACTGGTGAACGTAAATTTGAGGCTTTTGCAAATCAGGGCGCTGCCGAGGTCATCGTACAGGTGGTAAACATACGAGGAATCGCTGTAAGGAGTAAAGGTCCGATAATTCACACCAGCCGTTTTGTTCGTCCGGTCGCAGTAAGTAAAAGCAAAGTTCCAGTAATTGAGACGTCCTGCTTCACGATTCGTGACATAATTGAGGTTCACATTGAACACCGGCAAAAACATCCCGGATGCCGTTTTGTAACCATCGTCGATCCCGAAAACATAATTCCCCCCGAAACCCAGGCCCAGCTGAACGTCTTCCCCCAGCTGGAAAGTCGGCATGAGTACCGTTTTGACGGTGTCGGATTTGATCCGGCGGTTGCCATCGATTTCTTCCGCCTCTACCTGGATACGGCGCAAGCCCCGTTCGTAGCGCAAAAAATAATTCAGGCTAAACTGGGAACCGGCAATTCCCGGGGTTGCCAGGCGATAGCTGAAGCCCACATTCTGGGGAATCGTAATCAGGGGAAGGGTTGTGGTGAGCATCAGTTCGTGCGACATTTTGTATGAAGTTTCCGGTGCCGGCACAAAGACATCGTTCGTGGTATAACAGGCCGTAAAGAGTGGCAAAGCGGCCAGGAGAAGTAAGGTTTTTTTCATGTTTTTTGTTATAAGCCAATCGCAAACTAAATAAATCCGCCTACCGGGTATTGCTTTTTCGATAGTTGACCGGATTTGGACGATCATTGGCACGTTTCCTCATAAAATCAAAATCCCCCCGGTGTTTGCCGGAGGGACCTGATTTACTGATGAATTTTTATCTTATTTCACAACGCTTGTGAAAGTCGGGTTTTCGAAGTATTTGATGAACTCCCTGTCTTTTGAAGCTTTTGCTTTGAGGGAAGCATCTTTTGCAATGGCATTCTTCAGGTTGCTTGCCACTACGTCTACTTTATCCATACGGGCAGCCGCAACAGCTTTCAGGTAGTAACCCCATGCTGTTTCCTTTGCAGGAGAAGCATCGATGGTTTTGATACCGGCATCCGGGCTTCCGTTGAGGATTTGCGCCAAAGCTTTGTTGAAAGAAGCATCGCCACCGAATTTTTTGATGGCATCGGCATACTTACCTTCCTGGATCGCGTAGATCCCGAGGTTGTAATCCACTTCTGATCCGGCACCGGCAGCAGCAGCGAACAATTGTTTTGCTTTTGCTTTTTCTCCTTTTTTAGCAGCGATGGCACCGAGGTTGTTTTTAGAAATCGGGTTATCCTGCAGGCTGTTTGCCGCTTCGAACTTGTAGCCCGCTTCGGTCATATTGTTTTGCATGTAAAGCATTGCCCCGGCGTTGTTGTGGAAACGGATATCTGTCGGGTACAACAGGGTACCTTCGTTGTATAATCTCAGTTTCTCAGCTACATCTTCGGTAAGGGTTGCTGTAAACATCAATTCTTCAGCTGTCAGTTTTTCCGGGTTTGTTTTGGAAATAGCTACGAGCTCTTCATCAGAATAACCGGTCAGGTCGTAAACCACCACGATCTCAGCTCTTCTGAGCAGCGGGAAGATGTTTTTGTCCAGGTAAGTAAAGGTCTTACCGAGGTTACGCATTTCTGTTTCACGCTGAATCGGGTCTTTGTACATTTCCAGTACGCGGATGATGAGTTGTTTTTCATCATTGTTCATCGTTGATTTTTCCAATTCCACTTTGAAACCATCGTAGTCTTCACCGCTACCGGCCAAACCGTAGATCTCGCCCTGTGCTTTGGTGTTTTTCGCTTTTTTAGCGATGTCCATGGATACGGTTTTTGCTGTGTTCGCACGGTCGGTAGACAGGTTGCTATTGAAACCTACCTCCCCTTCCGGAGAAGCAAAGCCCGTAATATTGATGGATTTGATGCTGATTTTCGGGTTTGTTTCAGCAGCAGCGAGCCAGTTTTGAAACTCCATGATATCGGCATCCTTCAGCTCATTTTTACGCAGTTCGGATTTACCTTTATCAAAGTTGATCTGTGCTTTGAACATTTTCTCGGTAACCCGGTTGAAGTTGTCCTTCTCGGTGATTACCCTGAAATCTTTCTGAACGAGCAAAGGCGTTACTTTCGTACCGTCGGCAATTTTCGTTACCGGAATTTTGTCTTTTTCCTTTCCTCCTTTTTTGATGGTTCCGCTTACCGTCAGGTCGGCGTATTCCATATCCGGCTTGTAAGCAACCACATCCGTGTAGCTTACCGTTCCACCCGGTTTGTATTGAACCGTGTTCCCGTTTCCTTGTACTTTTTCACCTTGTACAGTGATCGGCTTCAGCGCTGTGCTACCTAACATCGGCGTGATTTCAGCAGAAGCTTTTTTCTTGATTCCTTTCTCAGGAAGTTTTGCTTCAACCGTAATACGAACGCTATCCGCGTGCATCTCTAATGGATTGGGTGTTACCGTGTATGTAACGTCTTTCATTAGATCACAGCTCGCCAGAAAAGTAGCAGCGACGGTGAAAAAAATGAGACCTTTCATGGTATTTTTTTTCATAGTTAATTAATTAAAATTCATCAAAAAGTTAAGCGAAATTATAAAAAAAATTAACAAATCCCAGTTTTTTTGTTTCAGAGCAAAAAAATTTGGCTGCGATCTGTCGTCATTTTTAGCAATTCGGTAGACGTTTTTTTGCTTTTCGGGTCCACCAGGCCGGGAAGCACCTCCACGAGCGGAACCAAAACGAATTTCCTGTGCCTGAGATTTTTATGCGGAACGGTCAGCCCGCTTGTCTCGATGATTTCCGCGTTAAAAAACAGGATGTCGATGTCGAGCAAACGGTCTTCGTAAACATTTTTTCGGGACTTGTTTTTTCTTCCTGCCTGCTGTTCGATTTTCAGGGTTTCGGCATGGGCTTCAAACACCTCCAGCGAAGTTTCGATCTCAACGACCATATTGACAAAATCATTGGCCGACTCAAAACCATGCGGCGCACTGGCATAAAAACCCGATTGCCGGGTAATTTTCCCGACGGATGCTTCCAGGGACAGCAGCGCCTGTTCCAGGTTGGCGATTTTATCCCCGAGGTTGGTCCCCAGGCCCAGTACGATTTTATTTGGTTTTTTATCCGGCATACGCGCTTTCAAAATTAAGTTTTTATACTATATCTCCCGCGGATTTCGGAAATCTTCGCGGAGCGTTCTTTTTCATCGCTTGCAGAGGAGAAAGATGTAAACATTTTTTGGTGTATTATAATTCTTATAAAAAAGTTTCAGGAATAGAATTTAATATTAATTTTGCCTCGTTTATAAAAAATTTAAAAACAATGTCTAAATACCAAGCACAAATTGACGCATTTATGGCTAAAGTCAAAGCTACAAATGGTCACGAAGCAGAATTTTTACAAGCAGTTCACGAAGTTGCCGAGGCTGTAATCCCTTTCATGGAGGAGCACCCGAAATACAAGCAGGCAAAAATTTTGGATAGAATCGTTGAGCCGGAAAGAACACTCATTTTCCGCGTTCCTTGGTTGGATGACAAAGGAGAAATCCAGGTTAACCGCGGTTACCGCGTAGAGTTCAACTCCGCGATCGGGCCATACAAAGGAGGTTTGCGCTTCCACCCTTCCGTTAACCTGTCCATTTTGAAATTCTTAGGATTTGAGCAAATTTTCAAAAATTCCCTGACAACCCTCCCGATGGGTGGTGGTAAAGGTGGTTCGGATTTTGACCCGAAAGGCAAATCCGACAACGAAGTGATGAAATTCTGCCAGTCCTTCATGACGGAGCTGAGCCGCCACATTGGCGCCGACACGGACGTTCCTGCCGGTGATATCGGTGTTGGTGGTCGTGAAATCGGTTACATGTTCGGTCAATACAAGCGTATCCGCAACGAGTTTACCGGTGTTTTGACCGGTAAGGCACGCAACTGGGGTGGATCTTTGATCCGTCCGGAAGCAACCGGTTACGGAACCGTATATTTTGCGAAAGAAATGCTCGCAACGAAAAACGATTCATTCCAGGGCAAAACCGTGGTAGTTTCCGGTTCAGGAAACGTAGCGCAGTTTGCTTGCGAAAAAGCGACACAGCTCGGCGGTAAAGTAGTTACCCTCTCCGATTCTTCCGGTTACATTCACGATGCAGACGGAATCGATGCGGCGAAGCTTGCTTTCGTCATGGAATTGAAAAACGTAAAACGCGGACGCATCGAAGAATACGTAAAACAATACCCGAACGCGAAATTCATCGCCGGAAAACGTCCGTGGGAAGTGAAAGCAGACATCGCTTTGCCTTGCGCTACTCAAAACGAGCTGAACGGTGACGAAGCGAAAGCTTTGATCGCAAACGGTGTGAAATGTGTGGCTGAAGGAGCGAACATGCCTTCTACGCCGGAAGCAATTGCTGCTTTCCAGGCTGCGAAAGTGCTTTTCTCCCCGGGTAAAGCTTCCAACGCAGGTGGTGTTGCCACTTCCGGTCTGGAAATGTCCCAAAACTCCCTCCGTTTGTCCTGGTCTTCCAAAGAGGTTGACGAGCGCCTGCACGGCATCATGGTTTCCATCCACGAAGCTTGTGTGAAATTCGGAAAAACCGAAGACGGAACAATCGACTACGTGAAAGGAGCGAACATCGCCGGTTTCGTAAAAGTAGCGGACTCGATGATTGACCAGGGGTTGGTTTAATTAAATGATGAATGATGAGTTAGGAATGATGAATTTTTAACTCATTTGGAAATAGAGCCCTCGACTTCGGTTGGGGGCTTTTTTTGTGGCTTTTCGAAAAAATCTGTTAGTTTTATCGCACAAAAAGATGAGCAATATGGAATTAAGGATATTACAGCAGCAGGAAGACCAAACGGATCAGCTATTTCAATCGGATAATTGCAAAACCTTGCTGCAGATGTACGCGAACTTTTATCCCCAAACAGGTTTTCATTTGCCCTGGGTTGCTTATCTCATTGTGCGACAAAACCAGGTAGTTGGCTCATGCAGCTTCGTAGGACAACCGATAGACAATAAGGTTGAAATTGCCTATTGGACCTTTAAAGCATTCGAAGGACAAGGCATCGCTTCCTTTGCTTGTCAGGAATTAATCAAAATCGCGCGCAATGCTGATCCAACTGTAAGGATCACAGCGAAGACGGCGCCTGAGCACAACGCTTCGACCAAAATATTGGCCAACAATAAATTTATGTTCACGGAAGTTGTCCGGGACCATGAAATTGGCGATGCGTGGCTGTGGGTTTTAAGGCCGGATGAGAACTAAAGGCTCCCGCAGACTACGCGGATCCGCTCGCAAATAAAGCAGATTTTATAACTCACGGAAAAGAACAATAGAAGACAGAGCCTATGTGAACTATGTTTTCTATGTGGTTTTATTTGCACACCTTAAAGTAAAATTGCTAGCGGAAAATAAAAACTTAGTATATTTAGTATCAATTTTAATCACTTAAACAACCAAATCATGAGCAACAACAAAGTCACACTTCACCGGGTCTTCACCGCGAGTCCCGAGAAAGTTTTCAGAGCCTTTACCGATGCGGATGCGATGGCCTCCTGGCTGCCGCCCTACGGTTTTGTCTGCAAGGTGCACCACATGGATGCCAAAGTCGGCGGGACCTACCGCATGTCTTTTACCAATTTCACGACCGGGAACAGCCATTCCTTTGGCGGCGAGTACCTCGAAATTGTGCCGAACGAGCGCCTGAAGTATACCGACCAGTTTGAGGACCCGAACATGCCGGACCAAATGATCACCACGGTTGAATTCCGGAAGGTGCTTTGCGGTACGGAGCTTGTTGCCACGCAGGAAGGCATCCCGGCTGCGATCCCGGTGGAGATGTGCTACCTGGGCTGGCAGGAATCCATGGACAAATTGAAACGCCTCGTGGAGCCGAATATCCCGGATGCTTAATTTTTTTTAAAACATAGGCACATAAGAATAACAATACCCTGCATACAAAGCAAATCCGTGCTATCCGCGTCATCAGTGGGAAAGCAATGGAAAAACAGCCTGGTTTATGTCTTATATGTTAAAATAAAAACCAATTCTTAAAACAAGATCTCATGCCAAAACAAATATTCATCAATTTCGCCGTAACGGACCTGCAAAAATCCATGGACTTTTATACGGCGCTCGGTTTTACAAACAACCCGCAGTTTTCTGACGACAGCGGCAAATGCATGGTGTGGAGCGAACACATTTTTGTGATGCTCCTGACCCACGAAAAATTTGCCGGTTTCGCCACCAAGCCGATCGCTGATACCAAAAGCGCCTTAGCAGGGCTTTTTTCCCTGTCGATGGACAGCCTGGACGAAATGAACCAAATGATGGAAAAAGGACTCCGGGCAGGAGGAATTGAGCCTCATGAAATGCGCGACCTGGGCTTCATGCAGCAACGCACGATCGAAGATCCCGACGGCCACACCTGGGAAGTTTTTTACATGGACCTTTCCCAATTTCCCGGCTGATGTTTACGGCAGAACAACTCAAAGCAGCCCACAGCCAGGTAAAATCGGGAGCGGATTTCCCGGCCTATATCCGCAACATCAAAGAGCTGGGCGTAGTCCATTACGAAACCTTCGTTGCCGATGGCCGCACGGAATTTTACGGTCCAAACGGCCACCGGGCTTCCTGGCCGGCAAAATATGCCCCCTTGTCAATTGCAGAAACTAGTGACGAAAAACAATTCAGTAGCGACTTAAAAGCCCACCAGCAAGGCCAAAGCGACTACCTGAGCTTTATCGCTCAAAGCGCCGCGCTGGGCGTTGAAAAGTGGATCGTGCGCCTGGATGAAATGAGCTGTACCTATTACGACAAGGCAGGAAATGAAATCCTGGTGGAGGAAATCCCGGCTTGAATTGAAAATTGGAGAATGAAGAATAACCCCGGATGTTGAAAAATCGGGAGAGAAAAATTTGAACCAAAACCCCATACAATACCAATAATTGGTATATTTGTGTAAATTCAAATGTACCATGAGTAAAAACACATCCATCACCCTGGGAAATTACTTTGATCATTTTATCCAAAGTATTTTAAAAGAAGGAAGGTATAAAAACGCCAGTGAAGTTGTGCGCGCCGGATTGAGATTACTTGAGGCCGAAGAGCAAAAAGCAATCCTATTACGAAAAGCAATTGAAGATGGCATAGATAGCGGCATTTCAGAGGATTTCAACCCGGAGGAACACTTAAAAATGCTAAAGTCCAATAACTCCATCCTGGAATCCTAAAGACATGACACCAAAAGACGATTTAACTTTCAAAAGCGGCTATTCCGAAGTGAATGGCCTGAACATGTATTATGAAATTTACGGGGAAGGCAAAGCGCTTGTTTTGATCCACGGCGGCGGCTCGACCATCCGGACCAGTTTCGGGAAAATCATTCCCCTGCTGGCCGCAAACAGGCAGGTGATCGCGATGGACCTGCAAGCCCACGGCCGGACAAACGACCGCAATGCCGACCTGACTTTTGAGCAGGATGCCGATGATGTGGCCACGCTGCTGCAAAACCTGGGGATTGCCCGGGCCGATTTTTTGGGTTTCAGCAATGGCGGGACAACTGCCTTGCAAATTGCCATTCGCCACCCGGAAACGGTGGACAAACTTATTTTAGCTTCGGCACTGGCCAAACGAAACGGGGTCCCCGATTGGTTTTGGGGCTTTATGGAAAATGCCAGCCTCGAAAATATGCCCGAACAATTGCAGGCGGGCTATCTCGAAGTAGCCGCTGATCCTGCTGGCTTGCAGCTCATGCACGACCGCGACGCGAAAAGAATGGTTCATTTTAAAGACATCCCGGACGAGCTGATCGAAGGCGTTCAGGCTCCGGCGCTGATCATCATAGCAGACAAGGATGTGATCACACCCGAGCACGCCCTCGAACTACACCGGCAGCTTGACGGATCGGAATTGGCGATCATCCCGGGCGTACATGGCGAATACATCGGCGAAATTACGACCATTAAACCCACCTTTAAGGAAAATGAACTGGTAGTCCCGCTGATTGAAAAATTCCTGGACAAAGCATGAATTTCCTGAAACTTGAAACTCCAAGATTGCTGCTCACCGGGCTCTCCCCTGCTGACATGCACGCCATTTTCACCCGTTTGCCCAAAGCGGAGATCAAAACTCTTTTGGGTCATCGTTCCGAAGCAGATTACTTAAAGGAAGAGCACAAGCACAAAAACGGCTACGCGAGCTACAACCGGGCTTTCCTGCTTTTTTTACTGACAGACAAGGCATCCGGGAAGATCATCGGGCGCTGCGGGATCCACAACTGGAACGAGGAGCACAAACGGGCGGAAATCGGTTATGTGATGGAAGATGAAACCTTTAAACGCAAAGGATTGATGAGCGAAGCCCTCAGCAAAATTATCGATCACGCTTTCCGGGAATTAAAGCTGCACCGCCTGGAAGCGCTGGTTGGCAGCAGCAATCTTCCTTCCCTGAGATTGATGGAAATAAACGGTTTCAAACAGGAAGGCCGCTTAAAAGAGCACCGGCTTAGCGGCAAACGCTACGAGGACTCACTCTTTTTCGCCTTGTTGTCGGATGAATATCAGGCCACCCGGTAACAACAAAACAAGCAAACGATAATAAATCATGAAAATATACATCTGTTTCAGTTTTTTATTCCTCTTTTGTTCCTGTAAGCAAAACAAGGCAAAAACAACACGGAAGCAAAACGCGAGCGTTGAAACGATTGAAACAGTACCGTATACGGAAAAAATCACCGGTTTGAAATTCCCGGACTGGATCCGTGGTTCCTGGCACAATTCGGCCGAGTCAAATACAAGTCGTTTTGTGTTTTTTGCTTTCCAGGATCAGGCTCTGACCATTCGGCACGGCTTAAATTTCACGAAAAAAGAAAAGCCTGAAAAACAATTTAAAGGGAAAGTCCTCAGCAAGCTATCCAATGACAGCATTTATAAGATTTATTACCGGGATGGCAAAACAGCAAGCGAAATCGAATTCAGGCTTCAAAAGCTGGAATGGACTCAAGAGCCCGTACTGACTTATTCCATCACAAAAGATGATCAGCTAAGCCGTGAACATCTAACTTCTGTTCATTTGGTGCTGAATAAAATGGAAGAAAAATAACATGTCGGACAAGCAACAATTGACATATCAACAATATATATTTCTTTCGTATCTTTGCCGCTAAAACACAACACCATGAGAACAGGCTTCGCTATTTTCATCCTGCTTTTTGCTTCACAAAGCATTTCCGCTCAGGAAGCGGAGCTTGTGAGCGCTGATTTGAACAACCTGCTCAACGTGAGGGATTTTTGCCTTTCGGCCAGCGAAGACGAAGCCTATTTTACCATTCAGAGCCCTAACCAGAACCTCTCGCAAATCGTCTGCGTGAAGAACAAACAATGGAACGACCCGCAATTGCTGCCTTTTTGCGATGCTTACTCCTACCTCGAACCTTTTTTATCCGCTGACGGCAAGCGGCTTTACTTTGTCTCCGACCGGCCTAAAAGCAGCGCGGAACGGGAAAAAAGCGATTTTGACATTTGGTACGTGGAACGCAATCAAGTAGGCGAAAGCTGGTCTGCCCCGGTCAATTTGGGTGAGCCGGTCAATTCCAAGCAGGACGAATTTTACCCCGCGCTGGCCGACAACGGCAACCTGTATTTTACGATGGCGTCGGAATCCGGCATGGGAAAAGACGATATTTATTTTTGCCAATGGACCGGTAAAAAATATGCGAAACCGGTTTTGCTCGGCCCCAACATCAACAGCGAAGGCTATGAATTCAATGCCTTTGTTTCCGGGGACGAAAACTTACTGATCTACACCAAATACAATGCTAAGGGCGGTTTTGGCAGCGGCGATTTGTATGTTTCGAAAAGAAATGAAAAAGGCGAATGGCCGGCCGCTGAAAACATGGGCAACGTCATCAACAGCAAATTCATGGAGTATTGTCCTTTTTACGATCAGCGAACACAGACACTCTATTTCACCAGCAAGCGGGACAATTTATTCCCCCGGAAATTCGACGACTCCAAACAGTTCCTGGATTACATCAACGGCGAAAACGGTTTGAGTAAAATTTATAAGTTTACAGTAAAACTGTAATGAGTTGCTGAGTTAGGTGTTTTTATATATTTGACTGATAATTGACTACTTTAACTGAAACATGAAAAAAAGCATGCCATTTGTTCGTCTATATTTAATCTTATTCATGATTGTACTGACTTCAGTGCAGTTGATGACTGCCCGGGATGATTCTTTTAGCACTTTAAAAAAGCTTAGATTAAAGGTATTAAACGAAAATTCCATTGGAAAAGAGTTTGAATATGATTTGACCGGACAGGCAGGCTGTAATAAAACCAAGCTGACTTATTTGGGAATTGTGACGACCAACAAGCAGAAACAATATAAGTTACTGAACTCTTTTTTTGTAACTGGTTATTCCTGCAGGGGCATTCGCCGTTTAGTGATTTATGATGATAACAACGTATATTTAGGAAATTATGCTTTCGAAGGGAACTTACCATCTGCCCTCAAAAACAATGAGCTTGTGTTTAAAGCCAACCAATCCTGCGCCAATAAAAAAGAAATTAAAATATCCCTGAAAACAGGTTTACCGAATAGTTTTAACGTTTGTGGAGAAACAATCACCTTTTCAGGAGAGGAATAAAAGTTTCTCTCAAAGCATTATCCTGAACAAAAAATAACTAGCTTTGAGAAAGTAAAGCAGTACAGGCTTTAAAAAGCGAAGACTGAAAACATGCACATATTAACTAACAACTCATTGAAAATGAAAAAATTAATTTTTGGAC
>CBINGV010000087.1:0-12878 GCA_966250255.1 uncultured Flavobacteriales bacterium
GGGTCAATTTCTTCCTTGAAAATCAGGTGTGGGGTATTTTCCGCAACCGTTTCGATATCCATACCTCCTTCAGTGGAGTACATAATGATGTTTCTTCCTCTTTCACGGTCCAGCAATACGGACATGTAAAACTCGGACGGTTCGCTTTCGCCCGGGTAGTAAACGTCTTCAGCCAACAAAATCTTGTTTACTTTTTTGCCTTTCCCGTTGGTTTGAGCTGTCACGAGGTGACCACCCAAAATTCCTTTTACTTTTTCTTCAACCTGGTCAATGCCTTTGGCGAGTACAACCCCGTTGGAGCCTGTTTCCTCAACCTTGCCTTTTCCACGGCCGCCCGCATGAATTTGTGCTTTCACAACGTACCAGCCGGTACCTGTTTCTTCAGTCAGTTTTTTAGCTGCCGCAACAGCATCTTCTACTTTCTCAACAACCACACCGCGCTGGGTCGCAACGCCGTATTTGTTTAAGATGGATTTTCCCTGGTATTCGTGTAAATTCATTGCGTTTATTTTTTGCGAGTGTAAAGGTAAGGATATTCTCAGAAAATGAGCAACAATTTACCAAAAAAATTGAGCCTCGGGGATAAAACGTATTTTTGTGACCGGATTTCAGTCCTTTTAAGCTTGAAAAGCAATGAAAACAGGAAGCATTGAAATAAAGAAAAAAGCCAGGTACAGCAGCTACGGATCGGTAAATGCCCCCGAGCTGGTCTTCGTACTGCACGGTTATGGTCAGCTGAGCGAATACTTTATCCGGAACTTTGAAAGCCTTAACCCGGAATGTTATTTGGTGATAGCACCGGAAGGAACGCACCGCTTTTACCTGAACGGAACTTCGGGCCGTGTTGGGGCTTCGTGGATGACGAAAGAATGGCGGGAGCAGGACCTGGAAGAAAATTTCAGTTACCTGGAAAGCTTATTGGAATACTTTTGCTCGGAAAGAAATTATGAAAAAATCCACCTGCTCGGTTTTTCCCAGGGAGGGGCAACAGCCGCCCGTTTCTTTGCCCGATCGCGTTTCAAGATCGATCGCCTCCTGCTTTGGGCTTGTGTTTTTCCGGAGGATGCGACCCAGGACTTTGATTCCGAACGCTTTATCAAAACAGAGAAATTTTTCGTGCTCGGTAATGCGGACGAATATTTCAAAGGCGACGATTTCCGGGTAATGAACGATTTTTACAAAAGCAAAAATTTTCAGCTAATAAATTACGTTGGCGGCCACAAAATTGATTTAAATCCCTTACATTTGCTTTTTCAGGTCAAGGCATGAAGCAATCCGTTTTTTTATTTTTGCTGCTTTTTCAAAGCATCTTTTCTTTCTCCCAGGAAAGTGATACGCTGCGCAAAAGTGAGGTGGGCTTTGACGGCTTTGCCAATTTCTCCAGCCTGGGAGGTTCCTTTGGTGTGGGACTGAAGTATGCGCTTGTGCGCAAGGAGAACCTTGTTTTCGGGCCTTCTTTCCGGATCCAGCGCATGTGGTCGAACGGCATCGGCGGCCAGAAATACGGCTTTAATATCCTGGGCGGTGGTGGCTTTTTTCATTACCGTTTCCAGAACATCCTGTTTGCAGGTCTTGAGCTTGAGTTTTTGCGCAGCCCGATCAATTACAATTATGTGCTTTCTACCCGGAAGCTTGTTCCAACCTGTTTCATTGGCGGCGGCTATTCACGGGAATTCAAAAATTCCGGGATCCGGCTCAATGCAGGCGCTTTCTACGATGTGATCGCTGACCCGGCCAGCCCTTTCTGGACAAGTTATGTGGTGAAAAATGAGCAGGGAAAACTCTTGCCAATAATTTACCGTGTCGGTTTCTTTTTTCCTTTAAATTAAGCATGCTCAGATACCTCCCGATTTTCATTTGTTTCCTGTTTAACTTCGCTAAGGCGCAGGAAAGCTGGAATACCTTGCAGATTACGGAATTAAAGCCGGGCTATTTCATTTATACGAGCTACCAGCTGCTTGGGGATCAGCCTTTTCCGTCCAACGGGATGTATGTCGTAGGCGATTCCGCTGTCTTGCTGATCGATACACCCTGGAACGAGGCCCAGTTTCAGCCTTTGCTGGACAGCATCGAAAAAAGACATCACAAGCCGGTTGTTTTTTGCCTGTCGACGCATTTTCATGCCGATCGCACCGCCGGGCTGGGCTATTTTGCCGGGAAAGGGATCGCCACCTGGTCCAGTAAGCATACGCAGCGGCTTTGTATCGAACGGAATGAGCAAAAAGCAGCACATACCTTTAAAAAAGATACTGTTTTTACAGTTGCGGGTGTGAAATTTGAGACGTTTTACCCGGGACACGGGCACTCACCGGATAATATCGTGGTTTATTTTCCGGGAGCAAAGGTGTTTTACGGCGGTTGCTTTGTGAAAAGCTGCGAAAACACCAGCCTGGGGAACATGGCGGATGCCAATAAGAAACGCTGGATCAAAGCGGTTTGGAAAGCGAAAGGCAAGTTCCCGGAAGCAGAAGAAATCATCCCCGGTCATTTTAGCTGGACAAAAGAGTGCAATGCATTGGTACATACAAGTTTATTACTTAAAGGTTGGTGAATGGAACGCAGGAAATTATTGAAATACGGATTTTTGGGAGGGATTTTCGCTTTGAGCAGACCGGGGTTAAGCCTGGCCCGGGGAACGGAGGATAAAAAATCCGATGCCAATCACGGAGAAACGCCCCAGGTATTTCCGAAAATCATTTCCACCTGGAGCCACGGCCTTGATGCCAACAAAAAAGCCTGGGAAACCCTTGTTGCCGGTGGTTCTGCTCTGGACGCCATCGAACAGGGCTTGCGTGTTACCGAAGCCGATGTCACCAACCGCAGTGTGGGAATCGGCGGATTGCCGGACCGCGAGGGGCATGTAACGCTTGATGCCTGCATCATGGACGAGCAGGGGAGGTGCGGCTCGGTGGCCTTTATGGAAGGCATCGACCACCCGATTTCCGTAGCGCGTAAGGTCATGGAAAGTACGCAGCACGTCATGCTCGTAGGCGAAGGCGCTGAGCAGTTTGCCCGTGCAAATGGCTTCGGGAAAATCAAAACACCGGTGCCGGAAGCCAAAAAAGCCTGGAAAAAATGGAAAAAAGAGCAAAGTGAGCTGGTGAAACACCCGGAGATCAACCACGAAAACCACGATACGATCGGGATGCTGGCCATGGATCAGAACGGCCATATTTCGGGCGGCTGCACAACCAGCGGCTGGGCCTATAAACTGCATGGCCGGGTAGGAGATTCTCCGATTATCGGGGCGGGACTTTATATCGATAACGAGGTCGGGGGAGCGGTGGCTACAGGACTTGGTGAAGCGATTATCCGGGTTTCAGGAAGTCATGCTGTTGTGGAACTAATGCGCCAGGGCGTACCCCCGATGGATGCCTGCAAGCAAGTAGTTGAGCGATTGATCCGCAAGCACAAAAACCTCGAAGGTTTGCAATGCTGCTTCCTCGCCATGGATAAAAACGGCAGTATCGGCTCGTATTCCGTATACAATGGCTTTAATTATGCTTATACGGATGCCAATCAGCACCAATTGGTGGATGCCCATTTTGACCGGCGGTGGTAATCTGGGTATTCAAACACATAGACACATAGGAAATTTATAACATCCGCTTGGGAAACCTGTCATAGAAACCAACCGTCTATTGATATTCAACATAGAACACTTGCTTAAGCGGAACGCAAAGTACGCTAAGGTTACGCGAAATAACGCAAAGTCAAGGAAGAAAAGGACGCTGTTTTTTTTTGAACATGATTTTCTGTGGCTTATGTGTCCTGCTTAAAATGAAATACCTGTACAATAAAGCTATGCTTCTATGTGTTTAAATCACTTGATTACGCTAAAAAAGTGTTTTGTTTGCATGTTCTCTTTCTCGATCAGGATACAATAAGAGCCATTTTCCAAAGTAGAAATGTCAATCCAATCATGGCTTAAATTGACTTTACTTACGATTATTTTTTGCCCCAGGTTATTGATGATGGTGTAAGTATAGATTCCCTCTTTGTCCGAATCCAGGAATAATTGATTCCCGGCCGGATTGGGGTAAATTTCCAGGAAAAATCCGCTTTGTTCCGTCAGGGAAACATTGGAAATCACGACGCATTCCGATAGATCGGTACAGCCATTGTAGGTGGCCAACAAGGCGTAGCTTCCGTTAAGGGTCGGGCTGAAGGAAGCGCCGGTTTCTCCTGAAATGATCTGGCTCGAAGTGCAGTCGTACCATTGGAAAGTAGCATTGGCAGGCTGAACGGCCGTCAGTATATTGTCTTCCGCCGAAATAATCACCGTGTCACTCACAATGGTGAGGTTGAGGGCAATAATCGAATCACAGCCATAGATGTTGCTCAGGGTGTCGTAATACATGCCGCTGCTGATGAGGTATTCGCCGGTTTGCATCCAGAGGTAGCTGTCGCAGGAGCTCACTGCTGAGCTGGTGAGCTGGGGCTGGCGGATGGTCAGGTTGAGGTAAACGATCGAATCGCAGCCCTGGAAAGTGCTCAGAACTGTGCTGTACTGGCCGCTTTGCGTATAGGTCATGTTGTTTAGGTCCCAATGGTAAGAAACGCAGCTTTCGGCACTCATGCTGCTACTTACGGGCTGGCAAACAACATATTTGGCGATGTATGGCTTCACATATACGCTCCCGCTCCCGTCAATGGTGGCATCTTCACCCAGGCTAAGGTCAATGTACCCGTTGAAATTGCCCGCCAGGCTTACTGTTCCGTCACCGACGCTCATGCCCATATTGAATTGATTGTAAATCCCCGCCGCCGCTTTCGCCCAAAGAAAATCCCCGCTTTCGTCCAGCTTGAGCAGGAAAGCATCTTCATCGCCTTCCGCTACGATCGTGTAGTTACCGGATCCCGGGTCAAAATCAGGCGTTCCTTTAAAGGAGCCGGAAATAAAACAGTTGCTTTCCGCATCGGTTTCCATTTCAATGACGGTTTCCAGGCCAGGCCCGCCGAAAGACTGTGCCCGCAGCAGGTTTCCGTCGTTGTCGTATTTTGCAAGAAAAGCATCCCGGAGACTCAGCTGGGTACTGATTAACTGCACATTATCGATGTAAACCGTATCGGTAAAAGAGCCGGAAAACCAAACGTTCCCCAGCGGGTCAAGGGCAACTGCTCTTCCCTCATCGTCAATGCCTTCGCTGCCGAAGTATTTCATCCAGGCGTAATTCCCGGCTGCATCCAGTTTCAGTAAAAAGCAATCCCGGTCACCATTAGAAATGGCCAGGGCTTCGGAAGGTCCGGGATCAAAGTCAACGGTATCAAAGAAAGTCCCGGCGACAAAAACATTGTCATTGCTGTCTATTGCGATGTCCATCCCGATCTGGTGGATGCTGCCCCCAAAGGTTTTTGCCCAAATGTATTCCCCGGTGTTGCTGTACTTGGATACAAAAAGATCTACCGGTTCCGGGGAAGAGGCATTGGCCGTACCTGCCCCGGGGTCAAAGTCGAAATTGCCCTGGAAATAACCGGTAAAAAGTACATTGTTGTGATGGTCTACACATAATTCGATATTCGGGGAGGTGAACTGGGATTCAAAGTTTTTAGCCCAAAGGTAGTTGCCTTCACTATCCAGTTTGAGCAGGAAGTGGTTTTCGGCTGCGGAGGCCGTCAGGTTGTTTGTTGCGCTCCCGGCATCGAAGTCCGCCGTTCCGCTGAAAGTGCCGGTCACAAAAACATTTCCTTCCCGGTCGATGACAAGATCATGCACCTCATCGGCCCCGCTGCCACCTAACACCTGGGCCCAGGCAAAGTCCCCGTTCGCATGCATTTTCAGAATGAAAAAATCCCCGCCGCCAATTACTTCCCGGATTGCGACACCGGTTCCGGGATCGTAATCGTAGCTGTAAAATGCGCTTTGCCCCGTGATATACAGGTTTCCGAGGCTGTCTTCGTCCATGGCGGTCACCTGTGGACTGGAGATTTCCAGGTCAAAAGAGGCGTTCCAGTTCAATGCCAGTTCCTGCCCGAAAAGGCTGTTCAAAACCAGGATGTTGCATAATATTATCAAAATTCGCATGGAGAATCTGTTTTAGAATGCTAAATTTACATTTATTTTCAAAACAAATGAAACCCAGCTTCCATAAAGCACCCTTAATCGCATTATTCTTTGTTACCATGGCTTTTAATACGCTTAGATCCCAGCATTTGGAGTGGCGATTTTTTCACCCGGAAAAGAAAACCTGGATAGAGTTGGGCGAAAAGGGAAGTGTGCAGGAAAAGCTGATCGAAAACGGTGAATTGCCAGATCCTTTTTACGGGGAAAATGAGCGCGAATTCAGCTGGATTGAACAGTATAACTGGATTTTTGAGAGTGATCTCAAGGTGGAGGCAAAAGACCTGGAACACGATTTCCTGGAGCTGGAATTCCCGTCGATAGATACTTACGCAACGATTTACATCAACGATTCCTTGCTGACCCGCACGGAAAATGCCTTTTATACGCACCGTTTCCAGGTGAAAAATTACCTGAAGGCCGGGAAGAACAAAATCAAGATGGTCTTTATTCCGCCGGTGATTTACCACAAAGCCGCTTACGATAAGCGCAAATCACAGCTTCCTGCACCGAATGACGTGGGAGAAATTGCGGTGGCATCCATGTCGCGCAAACCGCAATACCAATTCGGCTGGGATTGGGCGCTGCGGATGAACACGATCGGTTTCTGGAAACCCGCCGAATTAAAGGTGTATAATGATAACCGCCTGGTACAGGCCAAAATTGAAACGAAAAACATCGTTGATCATCAGGCAGAATTACAACTGGACCTCTTTTTTAGTGTAGAGAATCAACAGGAGTATGTGGTGAAAAGTGAGCTTTTCGGTGAGTTTAAAGTGAAAAGCAAAGCGGGGAGGGTGAGCTTGCCGCTGAGCCTTCAGAACCCGGAATTGTGGTGGCCACGCGGCCATGGTAAAGCTCATTTGTACCAGGATAATATCTTGATTTACAATGTGGATGGTGATTTAATTTCGAGTAAAGCATTAAGATTTGGTGTTCGAACGAGTGAATTAGTTCAAAACAAAGATAAGTGGGGCACTTCGTTCTATTTTAAGATCAACGGCAAGGCCATTTTCTGCAAGGGCGCCAACATGATCCCCCAGGACGTTTTCCCGGCCCGGGTGACGGATGAAAGTATCCGGAAACTGGTGCAGGAAGCTTATGACGCGAACATGAACATGATCCGCGTATGGGGCGGTGGTTATTACCAGGACGAGCTGTTTTATGAAACATGCGACGAAAAAGGGATCATGGTGTGGCAGGATTTCATGTTTGCCTGTGCGATGTATCCCGGCGATGAGTATTTCCTGGCTAACGTGGAACGCGAGCTGGATTTCCAGGTGCCGCGGCTGGCGGCGCACCCGAGCGTGGTGTATTTCAACGGGAACAACGAAGTGGACGTGGCCTGGAAAAACTGGGGCTTCCAGGTGAAATACCTCATCGGGCCGAACACGCAGGCGGAAATCGAGGCGGATTACAAAAAACTGTTCCAGGGACTGGCTCCAAAAGTGGTGAAGGAGTATTCCTTTTTGCCTTATGTGCACACTTCGCCCCTCAGCAATTGGGGTAAGGATGAATATTTTGACCACGGAACGATGCATTATTGGGGCGTTTGGCATGGCAAGGACCCGATTGAGGATTTCGGGCTTAAAACCGGGCGTTTCAACGCGGAATACGGTTTCCAGTCTTTCCCGGAGTTTTCGACGCTGAAAAGCTTTAGTGACGAGTCCGAGTGGGACCTGAACTCGGGCGTGATGAAGCATCACCAGAAATCCTACGTGGGCAACGGGATGATCAAAAAGCATGCAGACATTCTTTATGGTAATGCGCTTGGCTTTAAGGAATTTGTGTATTTCTCACAGCTCACACAGGCGAAGGCCGTTGGAATTGCGATCGCCGGTCACCGGGCGGATATGCCGCGCTGCATGGGGACCTTGTACTGGCAGCTGAACGATTGCTGGCCGGCGCCTACCTGGTCGAGCATCGATTATTACAGTAACTGGAAGGCCCTGCACTACCAGGCCCGGGCGGATTACGAAAACGTGGCAATCCTGGAACGCACGCAAAAGCTCGGCTCGGAGAAATACCTCTTCCTGTCGGACATTGATTCAGCCTTTACCAGTAAGGTGAGCTACCGGATCTTTGATGTGAGCGGAGAGCTGCTGTTTGAAAATTATTTCAACATCAATACCACCGGCCGCTGGTCGCAGGAGGTAGCAAAAGAATGCCAGGCCCCGGCTTTCAAAAGCCGCAACTATGTGATCGTATTTGAGTGGAACAACGCGCCCGGCGAAATGAAGACGCGTACCTTTTACCACGAGCCGAAAACGCTTGCGAAAGCCCCGCGCGAGGCCTTTAGCTTTGAAATCAGCGAGGTAGACAAAGAACAGAAAACGGCTGTCTTGAAAATTACAACGGACAAGCTCCTGGCGAATTGCTGGATTTCCTCACAGCAGCGGGGTGTGCGCTTTGATCGCAACTTTGAGCACCTGCTGCCGGGAGAGCATGTTTTCCGGATCACCTTCGAGGAAGTGCCGAAAACGGAAGATTTCGAGTTTTTCTGGCGTTAAAATCCCGCTTGATTTTCAAAAGCTTAATCGGTAGCTCAAAAAAACTTCACTTTTTTTCGTGCTTTTTTTTGGAGATGTTTAAATTAGTCGTATATTTGCACACGCTTTTAGAGAAAAGCACACACAATTTTTGAATTCCGCTGTAGCGGAAGCGCAAAAGCAAAAAATTGGTTTGGTAGTTCAGTTGGTTAGAATACATGCCTGTCACGCATGGGGTCGCGGGTTCGAGTCCCGTCCAGACCGCAAAAAGCCTTCACGGAAACGTGGGGGCTTTTGTGTTTTCTAAGCGTTGCAAATTTAGTTGCATAAGCGTAAGAAAACACAAAAGCCGACGCACTGCAAGTGCGTGAATTTTCCCCAATTATCAACTAGTTCCCGGCTTTTATTTATTTTCATTGGACGTTTAATTGAATCCCCGAAATTTCGCGATTTAAATTCGGAATTTTACGGGCGCGCTAACATGTTAAGATATGATGATGATCAATATCCCTTCAAGTGGCTTTTGGCCTGGGAAAATCTACTGTTTTACCTTGGCTTTGATGCTGTTTTCCTGCGGAAACCTGAAAAAACAAACGAGCTCAGCGGAAGAGGATATGAAAAGTACGGTCCTGGTCACTTTTATTGACCAGGGAGGGGCCGGGGCGTCCGTTTTAAAAGGAAGAATCGCCGATTGCGAAGGAAATGCGATGCCTTTTGCGGCCGTTCAATTGAATAACAGCAGTAAAACGTATGGCGCAGTAAGCGACGAAAACGGTGAGTTCCAGGTAAAAGGGATTGACCTGGCAGAATACCGGCTGAAGGTGAATTCAAGCGGATACGAGGAAACAGAGGAATTCCTGGATATGAAAAAAGCAGGCATCTATGAGCTGAAAATCAAGCTTTCCGCACAAAAATATGAATTGGAGAAACCCATTATTTACCTCTATCCGACTGAGGAAACGGCGGTTTCCGTAAAACTCAATTACAAGGGCACATTAACGCATACTTATCCCGCTTATCCGGAAAAGGGCTGGCAGGTTAGGGCAGAGCCGGACGGCACCTTGTGGGATGCAAAGGGAATGGAATATTATGCTTTGTTCTGGGAAGGCCTTCCGGACAGGGAGCTTGTGCCCCGGGACGGCTTTATTGTACCCGGAAAGGAAACAGCCGGCTTTTTGGAAGAAAAACTCGCTTTTTTAGGACTTAGCCGGCGGGAAGCGAATGAATTTATAACATATTGGCTGCCGCGTATGGAGAACAACCCCTACAACCTCATCCATTTTTCAGGGAAAGCTTACGAAGAATTGGCTGCCCTGGATGTTTCTCCCAAACCGGAAACGGTAATCCGGGTCATGATGCTCACCAAAGCGCTGGAAGCGCCCATTGAATTCCCGCTGCAAGACTTGAGTCCTTTGAAAAAAGAACGGAAAGGCTTTGTGCTCGTTGAATGGGGAGGAAGTGTAATCCGGGAGCTTCCGGGTGGAGATCCTGAATTTTGAAACCTATAGCGCCTATGCTGAAGCTACGGCATAAGCATTAAGGCATATAAGGGCTCTTTGTTTTGTGCGGATTTACAGCACAAGCAAAGAAGCATTTTTGCTTCTATTTAACAATATACTTTCATACACTATCCATACAGTATCCATACACTATCCATACAGTATCTATACAGTTAGCAGGGACTAAAAAGCCAGCTTTTTTTAAGACAGGTTGACGATCCCGCGAATGAGCTGAATGAAGCCGAAAACAATCGCTCCCCAGAAGATAAAACCGATATCGGCCAGGGTCATGACGGTTCCGCCCACGGTCCACAAAGAACCGAAAATGACGTCGCGTTTGGCGCGTGCCCGGCGTGCCTGTTCGATTTGCTCCTCCACATTACGGATCAGGGACATGGCTTCTTGCTCGTCCATGCCTTTGCCTACGAGGACTTTTTTGACTTGGGTGGGTGTTTGGTCCTGTTCTACCAGGAGGTGGGCGATGAGCTGGTCAGCGCCATCAAGGAGTTGTTTGTTTTCCATGTGTTTCGTGGTTTTGTGTTATTGTTTAGCAAAGAACCGGGTTAAAACGGCTACATGCGCATAGCGGGACAAATATAGGGGAAGATTTATATAGTTAGTGAATTTTTTAGTTGGTGAGTTAAAATATTAACCTAAAATACCCCATTTCTGGGGCTTGACGGATGTTGTTCTTTTGATAAAATTTGTCCTAAAATGTGAATTATTGAATATGATAAAACCTATAACAAAAAAGACGCTTATTTTTATCAATGTAATATTTAAAATTTCGTTTACTAAAAGTGATATTAAAAGTTGCTCAATCCAATACATAAGAGATGTTACTAGGGGAATTCGAAATTTTGAGTTTGATATTATACAATTAGGGTTTACTGGAAATGATTTAGTCAAATTATATTCCACAGCTGTAATATTTAGAAGTAAGAAGAAATTTGTAAAGTCTGTTATTGAAAATTTGTTGGTTAATCCTTTTCTTCTAATTATACTTTTAACTCCATTTTGGTTACCTTATTTTTTCATGGATGTTAAATTAGGTTTTTTTAGTTATGTGGGTAATTACCTGATTTCGTTTTTTTTGGCTATTGTCTTAGGGTATGTAATATTAAATGGATTTAAATTCATCCAAAATTTTGAGGTTAAAATTGGAAAAGCACTGACTAAAATGGTTCAATTATTATTATTGTTATCTATTTGCTCATTGGTGTATTTTTTAATTGAATTTGAAAATAGTTTAATTAAAGTCGGAGTAGTTTCAGCCTATTTTGTTGTTTATATAACAATTTTAGCTAGAATTTTTGAATATATTTTTGCTGAAATATTAGTTGATATCTTTTATTTTTCTAAAAAAATACAAATTACTGATGCATTAATTATTGAATCAGCTTATAGACTTTCAAAGTCAAATTGGGCTATAATTATAAAAAAGAGAAACTTACGCCAAAAGACACTACTTGAAATAGAAAGACTTGCCGGTTTAATTGAAAATGATTGGAGTAGTCATATTATTCCCGGAGATGAAAAAACAAATTCTTGGAAAATTAAAACATTAAAGGGAATTGCTGCAGGTTTAAGAAATTTAAAAAGAGAAATAATTATTCCTTCGGCTGAAACACCTCAATATTTGCAAACTACGTTTGATTCTATTTTTGAAAAAATTTTAAATCATGACATAAAGGGTTTAATTGGTGCTGAAGTTCCTGCAATTAGAATTAAGAAAAAATCTAAATTAAAAGCGTTACAAAGTCTTATTGTCGCTATTATTCCAATTTCAATTGCATTGGCATTAAAAAATTATCCAATCATAGAAATTCCAGAAAATTATTTACATATTGGAATTGTTATCGGTGGGCTTTGGTTATTAATTAGTTTGTTACTTTGGCTTGATCCTAACTTAGCTGATAAAATAAATACTGTAAAATCTTTCCGGTCTGTAATGAAAGGAAGCCAGAGTGAGTAATTTATGGTAATAAAATATAAAGAAAGATTTTCAATTCAAACTTTTCCCTACCTTTATCCTCGTAAAAACATCAAAAAACAAGTGAACAAACTGCAGATCCATAGCATAAATCAACCCTTTTCTTTAGGGTTCGAACGCCTCTACCGGGGTGATCGGGGACGTTTTATGTTATTTTTTGGAGTTGTTTTGAAGTAAAAAAGAGACCAAAAAGAATAAAAATAACAGGCGTCCGATGATTCGGGCGCTTTTTTTTTGAAAAATTTTTTCATCGCTATGCTGAAATAAAACAAGACATAAAAAGAAGACATTGATACAGGAAGCAATTGGGAGACAGTCAGTTGAAAAAAGTGGAACACACCTGCGGGAAGCGGGCCGGGATTATAGTGCTTAAATATTGGGTTAATTATTTGATAATCAATAAATTATTTTAAAATTTTTCTTGCATAATTGAAAAATAGCTTTCAACTTTGCAGTGTCAAACAACAGAAGACATGAAACAAGAAATGACATATCGTATACATACGCTCCTCCGCCCCGGGTTTTGCTTACCCGTGCTGTTTACAGAACAGGAGTTTTATGCCTGCCGGATCAGGGAAGGAGGTGGACTGTCTTAAAAGGCAATCTAACAGATCGGCGCAGGCATCTCCAACACGGGATGCCTTTTTTGTTGCCCGAAAAATCAAATAAAACGGAAGTGTTGAGCAATTGGCTGGCTCGCCTGACTGTAAATCAGGTTCTACGGACTCGGTGGTTCGAATCCATCCTGGCGCACTATACCTGGGTTTGGTGTAATTGGTAACACGGCAGCCTCCAAAACTGCTTTTGTGGGTTCAAATCCTACAGCCTGGGCGAGA
>CBINGV010000088.1:0-12851 GCA_966250255.1 uncultured Flavobacteriales bacterium
TTAATGCGGTCTTTTACCCGGAAATGAATGTCCTTGTAGGCCAAGCCGACAGACCAGCTGAATTTGGGGGTCTTTATGGCTGTTATAAAAAAACTGGCGGTGCTCATGCTGCTCGAAACGCTTTTCCCTTCAGCATCAAACTGTTGGGCCTCTTCCGAAAAAGGCTTTTTGAGGTCCACAATGTAATTGCGATTTAAGCTCACCCAATTAGTTTGCGCATAAAAATTGACAAGCGCCAGGCTTGCAAAAAAGAGGAGAAATAAGCTTTGTTTTTTCATTTTATTTTTACAAATCTCATTTGATTAACTAAAAATGGTTCGTTTGTCATGTCATAACCTCTTGAGGCTTTGATTATAGTATCAAAACTCGCATTAATGGTATAATTTCTTAAACCATCTTCTGAACGAATCCTGAATTTAAAATTTTCAGTATTAGGAACTTCTTCAAACGTACAACTAATCGTATTTAATTTAAGCTTTCTTTCAGTACCATATTTTTGAATTACCTCACCATTAGGTTTAAATGTTATGGTATTTTTTGTATCTGTATTATTGCTAATCCATTCACCGACCAATTGGTCATAATTGGTACAGGATTCAAATTCGGGCTTCTTTTTACAGGAGTATAATGAAATCATAGCTAGAAAACAAATAATATATCTGATCATAATTTTTCGATTTTAAAGATTTTTATTGCTTCATCGGGCAGCTTGACCCGGAGTAAATAAGCGCCTGGTTTTATATCATTTAAGCTAAATGCATTTTTTTCGAAGCTCAATCGGCGGGTATCCAGGACAACTCCCCTCAAATCCGTTAATTGCATTTCGGAGCCTACATGGTTTTGTGCCAATTGAATAGTCAATTGACCGGCTGTTGGGTTCGGGAAAACCAGGATGTCATACGAAAGGTAATTTTCCTGAACAGGCTCAGGGTTGCTTCTACCGGTGTTTTTGGTGAGCGGCATACAGGCTTCATTTCCCCGGATGCTATCTTCATACAAAGGCTGTTCCCAGGAGTGGCCTTGCCTTCTTGCTTCGAAAACAAGGTATTCGTTATACATTGTACAGCTCAGGCGGATATTTTCCCCGTTATCGTCTTGTACATCAATTGGACTGGAAAGATTGGCAGGGTTGTAGTAATTGAGATAGTAATCATTGTTCCGGAGTCCGCTCAGTTCCATTTCTTCCCCCCAGACACTGAATGATGATAAAGGGCTTAAGATAACCGGATGATAGTCTTTCCATCTACGATTTTCATCTAAATCTACGTCAATCGAATCAAGATATTGACTATCAAAACAATCCTCCAGGGTCAAAAAATTCAGGGTCTTGTTGGTGATCATTCCCGTGGCGAAATTCTTGTCGCCGGAGCGCAGGTAGACGAGGTCGGCCCTCCGGTCGCGGATGTTGCTTTCCCCTCCTCCGGGCGGGTCAAATTCATCCACCATGGCATCGGCCCAGGGCTTGTGGTATTCCCATTTCTCCGTAATGAGCGAGGGCAAAGCTTTCATGGCGCCGGGGTGCCAGTTGCCGGAGCTCAGGCGCGGCACGTTGTAGATGGCCTGGCGGATCTTGCCCAGGTGGTGGAACAGATCGGGGTGGAACCAGAAATTCCAGGAAAAGCCGCCTGCCAGGCCCGAAAAGGGAAGCTGGTACATGAGCTTCAGCTCCTCGTTGAAAAAGCGCTGCGGCTCAAGGGTGTTCGGGCAGTTTTTGTCGAGGACGCCGGTTTCACTGAAAATGAGGGGCTTGACGTGGCGGAAGCGCTCGCCTTCGATGTTGTGCCAGGTATAGCAGCCGTTTTGATCGTCCTCGTTCAGGAGGCGCTTGTTGACCGATTCCACCAGGAAGCTCCCGAAATCCGGCCGCCCGAAATCGTATAGGTTTACCGACATTACGTCAAAGACATCGTAGAAAAAAGTATTGTCCTCCGGTTTTTTTTCGCCGGCGTAGCTGGTTGTCACCAGGTGCAGCGCCCCGTTGTGCTGCGATTTGATGTAGCTGGCCATCTCGACGTTCCAGCGGCTGTATATCTTCCAGTTTTCGCCCTGGGAATAAAAGCCCTGCTGCTTGGTTGGCACGACCAGGTTGGTTTCGCTCATCACCTCGAACATCGAGATGTTGGTGGAGTAGCCCCAGCGCGCCATGATGTAGCGCAGGCGCTGCTTGTAATAGGCCTTGGCCTCCTCGTTCGTAAAAAAATCCATCGGGTTGCCGATGCCCGGGATATTTTTGTAGCAATAATCGTAGGCGTTCCCTTCGGCATCCACTACCTGGTTGTCCCAGGCCCAGTTTTTGTGGTAGGCCATTTCGCTGTACATTAGGGTATAATGGATTTGCAGGTCCCAGAGCAGCAGGGCGCCCCGGTTTTCGCAGAGCTCCAGGATTTCATCCATTTCCTGGGCCATGGCGAGCCGGTCGGTGTAGTCGCCCAGCTTTTCAAACTCAATTTCCGTGGAGGCGGGATACATGATGGTACGGAAGCAGTTCCCGCCGCCATCGATCAGGGCATTCAGCGTGTTTTTGTAATTGTCGTACACATGCGGCAGGGCATATACCCCGTCGCGGTATTCTTCATACACGCCGGTTTTGCCGTAAAGCATGGGGTCTGTTTCCTGGCGTGTGATCGGCCAGAGGATGTTGCAGCCCACGGGGTAAAAGGGCTGCCCGCCCAGCTCGAGGTAGCGCTTGTTTGGCGAGACGGTGACATAGCCCGGGCTATTGCTCTCCACGACCGTAAAGGAAAAGGGGTCGGAATGGTAAGCCTCCTGGCCGGGGAGGTAGATGTGCACGGTGCAGGACCATTTCCCGAGGAGGTTGGGCGAAAAGCGGAACAGGAAGGGCTGATCGGTGGGTATTTCGGTGTAGCCGCCCAGCGCCCGGTACTGGGCATTGGTATAGCCGCCGGGGATGGCGGGCACCTGGTCGATGGGGGTCATCCATTCGGTAAATTCCTTGTTGTAGAAGCCATCGATGGAAATGGTGCCGGGCCAGTTGGGGTGCGTAAAATCGGCCGTGACCCGGATGTTCCAATCCAGGTAGGGGTTGATTTTCGGCTCGGTCCCATTGTGAAAATTCGTGATTTTCTCCTGTATGTCCATCGGCAGGGTCATGCCCAGTTCCAGTTTTTTATACCGGAGGACATGGAGCAAATCAGGATAATTCATGCAGAACACATCAAAATCTCCTTTGTTTCCTACTTTCAGGTGAATAGAGCCGCTACCCGTAGGTTTCCCGTAAAAGGGAGACTGGAAATCAATGCTGTTGATCGCCTGGAGTATTTTCCCCTGGTTGCTGATCAGCGTATAATTGTTGTCGTCAAACAGCAGGCAGGGTTTGTACAATTCCGTTGCATTCGAATTCAATTCCTGCTGGCTGACCATACTGTTTTCGGGGGTGCAGTCCGATATATTGAGCTGCGCCCGGAGCGTTCCGCTAAGCAGAAACGCCCCGGCAAGAAAAAATGCCGCTTTCATGGCTACTTTTCCAGTTGATGTTCAAGGGCGGTAATCTGGCGGCCCTGTTTTTCGATCTGCTTGTTGAGCTCGATGAGGTAGAGCGTGATTTCCTCCACCTTTTCCATCAGGATTTTGTCCATTTCGGCGAGATCCAAGCCTTCTTCCTCGAGATCTTCTGCCGCCGGCACTTTCGGAAGATGACCCTGCTCCGCGATGTGTTGCTCGACCTCTTTGAGGCTTGGCAGCCGGTAATCCGCTTTAAAAACATAATCCGGCCAGTTTTGCACATCCAGCTTCATTTCCCGGGCTTGTACCAGTCCATTGTTGTTGATCTGGAAAACCTTACGGCCGGCATTTTCAATCAGGAACAACTTTTCATTTGCCTGTTGGTTTTGTGCCGAGCGGAGGTAAAAAGCAGCCGGCACGCTCTCTGTGTTCAATGCGCCCAGGGCAAGTTTATTTGCATACGCCGTTCCCCGCACATCCAGGTTGAAACGCGGTTCATTTGTTGCAATCCCCACACGGACCTCCGGGCAGTAGGAATAAAGTTTGTTGAGGCCGTTACTCCAGGTGGGGTGGGCGAGGTCTTCCAGGCCGCAACCCTTTTCCTCATAAATGGCATCGCCGATTTCGCGGAGCACAACCTCCCCGTAAATTTTCTCAATACCGCCATCCGATTTAATCAATACGAATTCCTTGTTTGCTGAACTATTCGCAGCCGGTAGATTGGGAAATTCAACTCCCGATTCGGCTGTAAGCGTTTTCCGGACCTTCAGCGTCGAATCAATGTGCACCGTTCCTTTTACATCGAGTTTTGCGTTTGGGCTCAAAGTGCCTAAACCGACATTTCCTTCGGTAGGAACAGTATTTTCAAGCTGGGAATTTAAGAACCCCGTAGCGAGTGTAAAGCAGGTAAAAAGTAATTTTTTCATACAATAGTGTGATTGATTTTCACACAAATGTAAACTAATTTCTTCGTAATATGCAAATTTTTTCTCATATTATTAAAATAATTTTCATTTTAAAAAATATTTTCTACCAAAACAAATAACTTGTATCCCAGTAAATTAAAAGAAAAGAATGATTTTTATGCTGCGAGATTTTTCCACGTAGCAATAAAACGGTAAAAACAAAAAAATACACAAATTTGAAAATTTTTGCACACTTCGGATCGATTTTGCCATTTGGGTAAACCCTGTGCTCTTTGCTTCCGGAAAAATCTCCTTTACTTGAAGAAATAAACTTGCGTCATCTGCGGATAAAAAATCAGGGGGAATTAACGAAAATTCACATACTGCCATTTTGACAGTTATCAAATAATCCTTATTTTTGTCCTTCAATTTTTAAGGCACACATGAGCAATTCGGATTTCGGACAGCACAAGGTCATCGATGAAACAAGACAGGGCGAAGCCATCACGGTGGAAACCCGCAAGCCCAACGGCAAAAAACTCTACCTCGAGAGCTACGGCTGCGCGATGAATTTTTCGGACAGCGAGGTAGTGGCTTCCATCCTGGCGGGCGAGGGTTACGAAACCACGCGCAACGCGGATGAGGCGGACGTGGTGCTGCTGAATACCTGCTCGATCCGCGAGAACGCCGAAATGCGCGTGCGCGCCCGTTTGCGCGATTTCAAGAAACGCAAAAAAGCCGAACCGGGGCTGGTTGTGGGCATCCTGGGCTGCATGGCCGAGCGCCTCAAGCAGTCATTGCTCGAAGAAGAGCAGCTCGTTGACTTGGTGGCGGGGCCGGATTCGTACCGCGACCTGCCGAACCTGATCGTGGATGTGAACGGCGGGCAGAAGGCCGTGAACGTGCTGCTTTCGCGGGAGGAAACCTACGGCGACATCAGTCCCGTGCGCCTGGACCAGGGCGGGATCTCGGCCTTCGTGTCGATTACGCGGGGCTGCGACAACATGTGCTCGTTCTGCGTGGTGCCTTTCACCCGCGGACGTGAGCGCTCACGCGACCCCGAGACGATCGTGCAGGAATGCCGCACGCTGTTTGAGGCGGGCTACCGCGAGGTGACGCTGCTGGGGCAGAACGTGGACAGCTACCGCTGGAACATGAGCTCCAAGGGGGAGATCAAGGATGAAAGCCTCGAGACGGTGAACTTTGCGCAGCTGCTGGAACGCGCGGCGCTGGTGGATCCCGACCTGCGCATCCGCTTTTCGACCTCGCATCCGAAGGACATGACGGACGAGGTGATTTACACCATGAAAAAATACGAAAACATCTGCGCCCATATTCACCTGCCGGTGCAGTCGGGCAACAACGAGATGCTGGCTAAAATGAACCGCGGCTATACGCGCGAATGGTATATGGAGCGCATCGATTCGATCCGGAAAATTTACCCCGAATGCGTGATCTCTTCGGATTTCATTGCAGGCTTCTGCGGGGAAACGGAAGAGCAGCACCAGGACACGCTGAGCCTGATGGACTATTGCGAGTTTCATTTCTCCTACATGTATACCTATTCGGAGCGTCCGAAAACACTCGCGGAGCGTAAGTACGAAGACGACATCCCGGAGGAGGTGAAAAACCGCCGCCTGACGGAGATCATCGAAAAGCAGCGCCATTATGCCCTGCTGAACAACCAGCGCCATATCGGGCAGGTGCAGCGCGTGCTGATCGAAGGCCGGTCGAAGCGCTCGGAAGAAGAGCAGGTGGGGCGCAATACGCACAACACGAAGGTCGTTTTCCCGAAGGTGGACCAGCCGAAGGGCACTTACGTCAACATAAAAATCACGGACTGCACTTCGGCTACGCTGATCGGCGCGGCGGTGGATTGAGTTATTCAGTTAGTAGTTTCGGAGTTAGTAGTGGAAATTCTAACTACTCACTCAGCAACTACTGACTCCGAAACTATTAAGAATGAATGTACAACAGATAAAACAACGCTTCGGCATCATCGGCAACTCGGTCCACCTGAACCGGGCGCTGGAGGTTGCGGCGCAGGTAGCCCCCACGGACATTTCCGTTTTGGTGACGGGCGAAAGCGGAACGGGAAAAGAAATTATCCCCCAGGTGATCCACCAGCTGAGCTCCCGCAAACACGGGGAGTACATCGCGGTGAACTGCGGGGCTATCCCGGAAGGAACGATCGACTCGGAGCTTTTCGGGCACGAAAAAGGATCGTTTACGGGCGCTGTGGGTGGCCGCGACGGCTATTTCCAGGTGGCGAACGGCGGCACGATTTTCCTCGATGAGGTGGCCGAGCTCCCGATGCAAACGCAGGTGCGCCTGCTGCGCGTGCTGGAAACCGGCGAATTCATCAAGGTGGGCTCCTCGAAGGTGATCAAAACAAACGTGCGCGTGGTGGCTGCTACCAACGAAAACATGCAGCGGGCCATCCAGAGCGGCAAGTTTCGCGAGGACTTGTTTTACCGCCTTAGCACGGTGCCGATTTCGCTGCCGGCGCTCAAGCAGCGGAAAGAAGACATCCACCTGCTTTTCCGTAAGTTTTCCAGTGATTTTGCCGATAAATACCGCATGCCGGCCATCCGCCTGACGGACGATGCCGTGCAACTGCTTGAGGCCTACAGCTGGCCGGGCAATATCCGCCAGCTGAAAAACCTGGTGGAGCAGCTTTCGGTGATCGAAAGCAAGCGCGAGATCGATGCCTTTACGCTGGCGGGTTACCTTCCGAAAGCAGAGGAAAAAAGCGCCAGCCTGGTGAAGGCCGGCGAACCGGAGAATTTTTCGGAGCGGGAGCTGATGTACAAGTTTCTTTTCGACATGAAAAGCGACCTGAACGACCTCAAAAAGCTGGTGGCGGAGCTGATCTCGAAGGGGGGCGACCTCCAGCTCAACCCCGAGCAGGCGGCGATGATGAACCGCATGTACAACGATGTGATCGTACCGGCTGAACCGGCGACCAACCTGCTTCCGGCGCCACAATCCGAAGATTTCCCGCTGGTGGAGGAACAATATATCCAGGATTTCCACGAGCACGAGGAGGTGGAGGAATCCCTTTCGCTGGAAGACCGCGAGAAGGAGCTGATCCAGAAAGCGCTCGAAAAACACCGCGGAAAACGCAAATACGCGGCCGAAGAGCTCGGGATCTCGGAGCGGACGCTTTACCGTAAAATCAAGGAATTCAACCTGCCAAACTGATGCGTCTGCTGCTCTATATCGTCCTTTCACTGGGCCTGGCTTCCTGCTGGCCGGTACGGATTTCGTTTGTTGACGGCAATATGCCCGAGGAATGGAAGACTTTTTCGGTGCGGACGCTCGAAAACAACGCAGCGAACGCGCCCCTGAGCTACCCGGCGCGCCTGTCGGAAGACCTCAAGGACGGGGTGCAGAACAACACGCGCCTGAAACTGAACCCTGCAGCCGGTTCGGGCGAGATACAGATCGAAGGGGTGATCACAAACTATTCGGTGATGCCGGTGGCGATCCAGGAGGGCGACCTGGCGGCCAAAAACCGCCTGACGATTTCCGTGAATTTCAAAATTTTCATCAAGGCGCCTCAGGAGGATGAGATGAGCCTGTCGGCCACGCGTTTTTACGATTACAACAGCAGCCAGGACCTGACGGCCGTGGAAGAAGAACTGATTACGGAAATCAACAAGCAGATCGTGCAGGACGTGATCAATAAATTATTGTCAAACTGGTAAGCCATGAACCTCGAAAGCCTTTACGATAAAATTGCGCATCCTGCCCGCCTCGAAGCTGCGGACCTGCCGGCCCTGAAAGAGCTTTGTGCGAAGTATCCCTATGCCCAGTTATTCCCGGTACTCTACCTGAAGGCCCTGGCCCTGAACAAGGACCTGCATTTTGAAGAAGAGCTGGCCAGGCATGCTTATAAAATCACCGATCGCGCCAAATTATTTGATTTAATCCATCAAAACGAAGCGCTAGAGCCGCCAGCGCAGGAGGAAAGGTTTATTGAAGCGCCTACCGCAGAAGAGCCGCAAGCTGTTGCAGCCCGGCAGGAAGAAAGCACCGCAGCGGAGGAAGAAGCCGTTGCGCCCCGGGCGGATGAACATCCCGAAGTGGAGCCAAGCCCGGAAATCCCGGAAATCGACGAGCTGGAAAAGGAGATCCTTTCGGGCATCCTGGCAACGGCTTATTCGCTGGAGCTGGAAGAAAAACAGGCGCAGGAGGAGAAACCCGCAACGGAGCTGAAAGAAAAAACCGACCTGGGACAAAGCCGGAGCTTCAGTTCCTGGCTCAAACTAGCGTCAGAAGATAAAACACAGGATACGCCGAAAAAGGAACAGGATAAAATCATTGACAAATTCATCAGCGAGGAACCGGAGCGCATCAAGCCGAAGGCCGAATTTTATTCCGCCCCGAAAAAAGCAAAGGAAAGCGTCAGCGAAGATAAGCTGCTTTATACCGAAACCCTGGCCAACATTTACGCCTTGCAGGGCAATTATCCGAAGGCAATTACAGCTTTTCAGCAATTAATGTTGACAATTCCGGAAAAAAAGCTTTACTTTGCACAAAAAATTGAAGAATTAAACAAAAAAATAAATTCATAAATGGCAACTCTTTTATCCATCATTATCATTTTAGCCAGTATTTTATTGGTGTTCATCGTATTCATCCAAAACCCGAAAGGCGGGGGCCTGTCCTCTGATTTTGGAGCGGCGCACCAATTGGGCGGGGTTCAGAAAACCAATGATTTTGTTGAAAAAGCTACCTGGTCGCTCGCAGCGGTCATCGCGGTAGTGAGTATCGTTTTGACTTTGAAAAGCACACCGGAAAGACCGAAAATGCCTGAGCAGCCGCAAACGGAGCAAGGCCAGGGCCAGGGTGGCCAGCAAGGGCAGCAGCCGGGCGCAGGCCAGCCAGGGAAATAAGTTTCCGGAAGCCAAAGATATGGAGCCACTTGTCTTAGACGGGTGGCTTTTTTTATTCGCGGAAGTCTGCCCTGAAGAGAAGACGGGGAGGGATTAAGGAGCGGATTTTGTGTTAATTGTTCACCCCTCTCAATCTCCCCCTCCAGGGGAGAAGAAGATCGAATTAACATATTTTATCAAAACCAAAATCCTTTTCCGTTCGTTAATTGGATATGAAAACAATGACCATACTGTTTAGTTTTGTTTGTTTTTCTATCTTTGGGTGCTCGGATGCGCGCTCAAGTGCCCCCAAAAACAAACGCTTCGGCGAAGCCGGGAAAATTGTCAGATCAGAAAAGAAATGGAAGATGGAATTGGATGACGAAACATACCGCATTACCCGGCAAAAAGGAACGGAAAGGGCCTTCACGGGCAAATACTGGGACCACCATGAAAAAGGGCAGTACCGCTGTGTTTGCTGCGGAAACCCGTTGTTTGACAGTAAGACCAAATTTGATTCGGGCACGGGCTGGCCGAGTTTTTACGATGTGGTGGCCGATAAAAACATCGGGGAAAACAAGGACATTTCTTTCGGAATGGTGCGCACGGAAGTGGTTTGCAGCAAATGCGACGCGCACCTCGGGCATGTGTTCGACGACGGCCCGAAACCGACCGGCCTGCGCTACTGCATCAACTCGGCATCCCTGAATTTTGTTAACGAAGACGATATGAAAAAAGAAGATCATAGAAAAGAAGCTACTTTCGGCGCCGGCTGTTTCTGGTGCATCGAGGCCTGCTTCAAGGAACTGGAAGGCGTAGTTTCGGTGCAATCAGGCTACTCAGGAGGGGCAAAGGCAAACCCAAGCTACGAAGAAGTCTGCACGGGCAAAACCGGCCATGCAGAGGTTGCCCGCATTGTTTACGATCCGGCCGTTATTTCCTTTGACGAGCTGCTGGAGGCTTTCTGGTTTGTGCACGACCCGACACAGCTCAATCGCCAGGGCAACGATATCGGGACGCAATACCGTTCCGTGATTTTTTACCACGATGAAGAGCAGCGTGAACTGGCCGAGAAATACAAAGCCCGCCTGACGGAGGAAAAAGTGTGGGATAAGCCGATCGTAACGGAAATCACGAAACTTACGCATTTTTACCCGGCGGAGGATTACCACAACAATTACCTCGAGCTGCATCCCGAAAATGCATACTGCCAGGCGATCGTCCGGCCGAAAGTGGATAAATTCAAGAAAGTATTCGCAAAAAAATTAAAGTAAATATCGATGAAAACCAAGCGTTTATGATATTAATGCTTATCTTTGCCGAAATTTAGTTTTTAGATGAAACCGATCAGCTTATTGTTGCTTGCTACTACACTGTTCACCTTATCCTGTACAAAAGATAAAGTACAGCCAGGCGATAGCGCCAATTCCACCCTTCATACTTCAGGGTTTGAAGGCCGCATTACGTATTTCTGGAATAAGATCGAGCCCTTCCCGAAATCGGCGAATGACAGCATCGTGTTTTACCACATTGCGGACGTCAGCTCACCGGTAGTGAACGGGGAAGTGTGCAGCGCCACCGGGATGGAGATCGTGGGTAACCTCTGTTATGTTACCTATCACATTGCAGGTGCGGTTTACGGCGGTGCGATCGAAGTGTTTGATATTTCCACGCCGGCCAACCCGGAATTGCTTTCCCAGCTGATGCTGAATGATACCGATTTTAACGAATGCACGGTTTCGGGCGGTAAATTGTATGCCGTTGGCGGACGTGATGTGTACTCGTCTGACTTTACGGAGAACAACACCAAAGGCGGAGTTGTGCTGGAAGTCACGCTGGGAACGGACGGTTTGCTGACCAATAGCCTGCGCTGGGGCGTTTTGCCTTCCTATTCCGGTAACTCGGTAAATGTGGTGGGTGATTACCTTTTTGTGGCTTCGGGCAGTACCGGGGGCGGAGTTTTTACCCTCTCCAAAAGCGATCTGAGCCTCGTACAGGCGGATTATTTCGACAATGCGAAATTCTGCGATGTGAAAAACAACCAGCCGGGGGAAAAAATGATTGCCCTGCAAGGCTACCCGGAAGCAACCCTCCATGAATATGCAGCCGGCCCGAACAACATCGCCGGTAAAACAGTGTACAATATCCTGAGCCAGAATGTGCCGCATAACGGGAAAGCGGTGGTACATATTGACAACGATGATGTGTATGTCTGCACCGGGGCCAACGGTTTGATGGCTTTCCACAGCAATGCGCTTTCCACTCCTTTCCTTGAATTCCAGTCGCCGGCTGACGGCAATGCGAACGGGGTGGACACCGATCCGCAGTTCATTTACATCGCCAACGGTTTGGAAGGCCTGATCATTGTCAACAAGGACGATCATACGATCCATTCGATTTTTCAATACAACGGCTCGGCAAACTATGTGCAGGCGAACGGCGAATATGTATTCATTGCCAACGGGAAAGGCGGCCTGAAAATCATCCGCCGCGTGGACCCGCTGCCGGAAGAAAACGACTGCGAAGACCGCCCGGCTTTTGACCCGGCACCGGTAAACGGAACCTATGTTGTGAACCAAAACCACGCCCTTTCCTATTCCGGGACCGGTTTGCTGACCAAAGATTTCAGCAATTTCGGCGAGTTTTATTTCTGCGGGGACCTGACCATCAAACGCAAGCTGATCCTGAACAACGGTTCCCTGACGGATTTCAACGGGACACTCCGCGTGAAAGACCTGTTCATTAACCCGGGCTCAACGCTTCGTTTCCATGGCAACCTGATCGTAGAGGGCAACCTGAGCCTCAAGGGTACGCTGAATTTCGTCGGCGACGGAAATACGGTAACGGTACTGGGCAACGTGCAAACCACGAACGGTTTTGTTGTAACGGGGAATTATACTTCCAATCAACCCTTAAATTAAATGTGCTAATACCTTAATGTGTTAATATGCTAATAGATCAATAAGCTAATTAGCACATTACCATTATTGGCATATTCTCTCATTAGCACATTAGCAATTAAGTTTACTGTAGGGCCGCGCTAACGCTTGCCCAATCAATAGCTGCGCTATTTCTTCTTTTTACCGGAGCGGATACTGTTAGAAAACAGCCATAAAAGCAAGGCAATTGCCAGCACGAGGATTGCCCCGACAAAACAGGTGACCGATAATACCAGGAAAATGGTGTCGGCAATGTAACCCACATTCAGCCCGATAATCAGGAAAAGGACGGCCAGCAGGATTAAAATCCCGGCAATCACCACATAGACCAGTGCAAAATCATCCAGGATATTGCGCCCGGCTTTTCGTAGTGTTTTCGCGGATTTACGGGAATGTTCGACGACCGGTGTATGTTTTTTCTCGGCTTTTGGCGTTTGACTTACAGCTTGTTCAGGGGCTTCGTCCGCTAATGGCTTGTCACTAAAAATCAGGCTTTCCCCTTCATTTACCGGAAGATTTTCTGTTTGTGCGGAAGTGGCTTCTTTTTCGGTTCCGGGTTCCGCATTGGCCGATAAGTTGTTTTCGTTTCCGCCGGAAGGAAGATCGCTTTGTGCTGCTTTTTCCCCTTTGTATTTCTGCCAATGCCATTGTACAAAATAACCCCT
>CBINGV010000089.1:0-12811 GCA_966250255.1 uncultured Flavobacteriales bacterium
CCTGGATATCGAAGACGAAGTGTACCAGGAATACGAAGCCGGTTTGCTGGGAATGGCCCTGCATCCTGATTTTGAGAATACGCCGGAGGTGTTTATCGTGTATACTTACGGAACGTCGCCGGATGTGCTCGAAAAACTGGTGAAATACAGCTGGAACGGAACTGCGCTGGTCAACCCGGATATCATCCTGGATAACATCAATGCCTATACGACGCACAACGGTTCGCGCCTGATTTTCCTGCCGGATAATACTTTGCTGATGTCGACCGGGGATGCGCAGGACCAGCCCGCGGCACAAGACCTCAATTCCCTCAGCGGTAAAATCCTGCGGCTGAATATGGATGGCTCTGTTCCGGCTGATAACCCGGACAATACGAGCCTGGTATATACCTTTGGTCACCGGAATATCCAGGGACTGCATCGCGCGCCTACCGGGCGGATCTACATTTCGGAACATGGCCCGACGACGAACGACGAGTTTCAGCTCCTGATGCCGGACCGCAATTACGGCTGGCCGGACGTAGAGGGGTATTGTGACCAGCCGGATGAAGAAACGTTTTGTACGGAGAATAATGTGCAGGAACCGCTGATGGCCTGGACGCCAACCATCGCTCCTTCGGACCTGGTTTATTATGAAAATGCGGCTTTCCCGGAATTTGACGGCAAAATCCTGATGACCGTGCTGAAAGACAAAAAAGTGCGGGCGATCAGCCTGAATGTTCCCGGCAACGAAGTGACCGACCAGGACGATTATTTCACCCAGCAATTCGGTCGTTTGCGCGATATCTGTGTGGGGCCGCAAAAAGAAATTTACCTCGCCACGAACGGCGCCGAGTGGATGAATATCGATCCGAATACACATAGTATTATCCGGATTACGCCGCCAACGGATGCTTCAGTGGGGGAGTTGGAAAATTCGGTGTTTAAGATGTATCCGAACCCCGCAGCGGATGAATTGACTATTGAAATTTCCATGGATCTGCATTCGGATTTGGTGATCAGCGATTTACAAGGAAAACAAGTGCTGCAGCAAAAATCACTTTCCGGAAAACAGGAAATCAATGTTTCTAACCTGGAGCCCGGGATTTATTTGGTCAAATGGGGTAATTCTGTGGAAAGCTTGGTGATTCGCTAACTTATGATGGCTACCGCGCGATTCAATCGCGCAGCAGCGTTAATTTTTAATTAATTCTGTTTTTAGAAGGAAAATTCTTTGCTTTTTCACTACCTTTGCAGCCTAATTTTTAAATTTTCAGAATAGAATGAGTCATGCCTTGGGAAACCATATTCTTGTTGAGTTTATGGGTTGTGATCCGCACGTAATGAACGATGTATCTTCGATCGAACGTGACATGGTTGGTGCTGCGCAAAAAGCAGGTGCAACGGTTATTAATTCCACTTTCCACCATTTTTCGCCGTATGGCGTTTCGGGTGTGGTGGTGATCCAGGAGAGCCATTTAGCCATTCATACCTGGCCGGAATACGGCTATGCAGCGGTAGATTTGTTTACCTGCGGGGAGATGGATGCGTGGATTTCTTTTGACTACCTGAAAGAATGTTTCGGTGCGAAGCAATATTCCGCTTTGGAGATGAAACGCGGTGCGGTGCAATTATTGACACGCAACGATTTCGATATTTCCACCATGCGCGAAAAAGCTTCCGAATGGCGCAACCCGGAAATGTATACGAGAAACGTATGGTTTACGGATAAGGACGAAGACCAGGCGCTTTCCCTGCGTTTTACCGGTGAAGTATTCTATGACGTACAATCGCCTTTCCAGCGCGTGCGTATCCTCGAATCATACAAATACGGCAAAATGCTTGCTTTGGACGATATGGTCATGACGACTGAAAAAGACGAGTTCCATTACCATGAAATGATTTCCCACCCGGCGATGTTTACGCACCCGAACCCGAAAAATGTATTGGTGATCGGTGGCGGTGACGGTGGTACGGTTCGCGAAATCCTGCGCCACGATGGCGTTGAGAAAGTAACGATGGTGGAAATCGACGGCGAGGTGATCAAATCCTGCAAGGAGTTTTTACCGGGAATCGCTGCTGCCTTCGACAACCCGAAACTGGAATTGCTGGTTGACGACGGAATTGCTTTCATCCAGAATGCAGCGCCGAATACATACGATATTATCCTCGTGGACGGCTCCGACCCGGTAGGTCCGGCGGAAGGCCTGTTCTCCGTTCAATTCTACAAAAACTGTCATGCCGCTTTGAAAGAAGGCGGAATCCTTGTTGCCCAGGGCGAATCGCCGAAATTCAACGAGAAAGCATTCTCCGAGCTGAATTTTACGCTGCAAGGCATTTTCGGCAAGGACAAAGCGCCGGTTTCCCTGTTTTTCGTTCCGACTTACCCGACAGGGATGTGGAGCTTCCAATATGGGATCAAAGGCGACACGCTTCCGAAAAACATCAGCCGCGATGCGGAAATTGATGCTTTCGTGGAAGCAAAAGGCTTGCGCTACTACAATGCGGATGTTCACAAAGGAAGTTTTGCGACTCCGAATTTTGTGAAAGCGTTGTTGAAATAAATTTCTTTTCAAGAGGAGAGTGTTTCATATCTCCCCTTGAGGGGAGACACAGAGGGTGACTTAGCGATTATCGTTGTCACCCTCCTTAATCCTCCCTCAAGGGAGGAAACAAATTTCTGTCACGAATATGAGTTAATTCCCTAACTCATTCATTTCTAACTCGTAACTCACATGTCAAACTTCGATCCAAACGGCGTAGGTATCGCCAACGGCAATATTTTCGGGTTCCCGGTAAAGGAACAGGAAGCAAACATTGTACTGATCCCGATTCCCTGGGATGCAACGGCTTCTTACGGTAAAGGCACGAGCGACGGCCCGCAGGCGATCCTGGATGCATCGACGCAGCTCGATTTTTATCACCCGCAGCTGGAGCGTGCTTTTGAAACAAAAGTATTCATGGCGCCGATTTCGGAAGAATGGAAGCAAATCAACTCGGATTTGTGTGCGAAGGGAACGGAATACATCGATTTCCTGGAAAGCGGCGGCCAACTGGCTGAAAATGCTCATTTTCAATCGGTGGTGACGGAAATCAACGAAGCGCAGGACGCTCTGAAAGCCAACCTGAAGGAGAAAGCGCTGAAACTGATCGAAGCCGGAAAAATCCCGGCGGTTTTGGGGGGCGAACATTCCACGCCGCTCGGTTTGATCGAGGCGATCGATTCGCTCGGAAAACCTTTTGGTGTACTGCAAATTGACGCCCATGCGGATTTGCGGGACGCGTATGAAGGTTTTGAGCAGTCGCATGCCAGCATCATGTTTAATGTGCTGAAAAACTGTCCGAACATGCAGCGCCTGGCCCAGGTTGGGATCCGGGACATTGCCCAGAGCGAAATCGACCTGATCGAAAGCTCGAAGGGCAGGGTGAAAACCTTCTTCGACTGGGATATCAAGGAAGAAATTTACCGCGGCAAAAACTGGGGCTACGTGGTGGAACGCATCATCAATCATTTGCCGGAATACGTTTATATTTCCTTTGATATTGACGGTTTGCGACCTTACCTCTGCCCAAATACCGGGACACCGGTGGCAGGCGGTTTTGAGCTGGAAGATATTTCTTTTTTGTTTTTCGAATTGGTGAAAGCCGGTAAAAAAATCATCGGTTTCGATCTGAACGAAGTTTCCCCCGGAACGGAAGACGACTGGGATGCCAACGTCGGGGCGAGAGCGCTTTGGCATTTGGTGTGTGCGACGGAGAAATCCAGGAGATCATTCTAACAGGATTCAACCGGGTTGTTGTCCCGCTGATGACACCGATTTTACGGATTAACTTGAGGAATGGCAAGTGTTGATTAGCCGTGTTTTTCTTGTATGATCAATAAAAATAAAAGGAATTGGAACTGCTTTTTTCAATCAGTACTGTTTTTGAAGCTGATTCTCCGTTTTTGTTCACAATTTTAAGTAAGCGAGCACCTTCAGGCAGATAAACATACAATTCACCATCCGGATCTGAGCTGCCGATATAATCACCGTCAGAATAAGCATCAAACTCTTCATAAGCGTTACTTCCATAAAGATGTGACTGGTAACGAATGATCTTCACGATGAAATTTTTGGATGTATGCACTCCCCATTCCAGGTCTTCCGCGTCGTCATACAGGGAAATTGTATAAATACCATCGCTTTGCATAGTTTGGATGCGAAAGGCAGGATTCACCTGGTCGCTGCTGTCGATTAATGCCCCTTTTTCATCGTAAATATGCCAGATTTGCTTTTTCGTTTTTTTGGAAAGATTGATTAAATCGATTTGTTCGCCGGCAGCGTATTCATATTGGTTTAATTTGAAATCCGATTTTGCTTTTTTCTCACAGGCAATATTTACCAGGAGTAACAGGCTCAGCAGACCTGTTTTGAAAAGTTCTTTTGCGCGCATAGTGATCAATTTTTGTGTTGTAAATATAAGCAAATCCCCTTGTTTTGGTTTTCAACTTTCCATTCTTTATTCTCCATTCTCAACTCTCCATTCTAATAATACCCGTTCCAGCGTTTGAGGAACCACTCCGCGCCGAGCAAAAGACAAAGCAGGATCAAAATCCAGATGTAATCGAGCAGGTTATCGAAGGAGCTTTCCTGGTAAGAAATGGAAGTGATATCTTCGCGTTCCTGGATTTCTTTGATGACCTGCGCATAATCTTTTAACGGGAAGAATTTTCCTTTGGACTGGTTCGAGATCTGGCTGAGTAAGGTATGATTGGCGCGGGTGTCCAGTTTTTCGATTTCGATATTTTCGACCACGAAATTGCCTTGTTTGCTGTATTTTTTGCCATCGAAGCCGGTGTTAGCCGTCCAGGAATAAGTACCCGGTTTCAGCTTGCCAAGCGGAAGCAGATACAGGTTCCCGTTCACGCCGAATTCAAAGACCGTTTTTTTGCCCCGGGCATCAAACAAGTTAAAATTGATTTTCGGCTTGGTGATCAATTCCATCGATTCATTATAGAATTCGGCTTTGATCAGCACGTCTTCGTTGATCGAAAAGCGTTTTGGAAGACTTACCCGGAGGTTGGATGAATTTTCCTTTTGCACGAGGTACAAACAGCTTTTCTGGATGAATTCGTTGAAAAGATTGTGGTTTCTGAATTTGAGGTAATCCGTCATTTTCCAGCGCCAGATCCCATCACCGAGGAAAACGGCATATTTGCGCTTGTCGATCGATCCGAAATAGAGGAGGGGATCTTTTTTGGCAATTCCAGCGATTTTCTGTGTCAGCAGGATTTCGTTCTGGTTCCCGATTTTCGGGGAACCGTAGCGCACCACTACCGGCGGAAATTTGCCGAGCTCGCTTTTCAGCTCATCGCTGAGCTCAAATTTTTCGAAGCCGCCCTGGATGTCTGCCTGTACTTCATCCTGCTGCTGCGAGGCGAGCGCATTCAAGCCGATTCCCAGCTTCTGGGCAACGCTGTTGGATGTATTGACGCCCACAAAGTAGAATACGGGGATGCGGGAAGCTATAATCGCCTGGTTGACATTGTCGCTGAATGAAATACCGGGCTCATGCCAGATGATGAGGTCGACATTTTTCAGGTTTTTGTCCCATTTTTCCAGGCTTTGTGCTTCCACCTGTATGTTTTCGTCCTGTTCGAGGACGGATTTTACGGCAGAAATATCCGGGTGCGGCGCTCCGTACAGCAGGAGGATTTTGCTGCGGGCATCCAGTACTTCGACATAAAAACTGCGGCGGTTGTTTTTGATGGTATACTCGTTTTCGACGGCATTTACTTCGGCCACAAAATGCTGGAAACCAACTGACGAAGCTTCGAGCTCAAAAATCAATTGCTTCGAGTCATACGTTCCGTCGTTGTAACTGACCTGCTGGGAGGCAATGGTGCGGCCATTGTGCGAAATGCTTACCGTTACATTGCGTTTCCCGATTTTAAAGGCTTCGAGGTCAACTTCTACCGGGAATTTGTTTTTCAGGAAAGCAATTTCATTGCAGATAACGTCTTTGAGCACCTGGTCTTTTTTGGAGGCAGTGTCGCCCACGCCCACCGTGAAGATGGGTGTCAATGGAATTTTGGAAGCGGCATATACCGGGTTTTGTCCTTCGTTGAAATTACCGTCGGAAACGAAAATAATGCCGCCGATATTCCGGTTGTAATAATCTGAAAATAAGGATTCAAATGCTTTGGATAAGTCGCTTTTTCCTTCTTTGAGGTTGAGCTCGCTGCTGTTTTTGAATTCTTCCCCGATGGTGTAAACAACCTGGTCGTATTTGTCTTCCGGGATGGTTTTCAGGGCGCTTTGAAGCTGTTTCATCCGGTTCAGCACTTCAGCGCTGTCTTTGTAATTTTTCAGGGAAGCCGAATTGTCAAAAACGGTAATGAGGATTGGTTTTTCCGAACGTGTTTTGATAAACTCGAACAGGATGCCCAGCAAAAGAAAACCGATCAGGGCCAGGGCCAGGAAGCGGGCTCCGTAAACCATACGGCGGTATAGTTTTGGAATTTCGACCAGTTTTTTGTCTTTGGCATAGAAAAACCAGGTCAGGAAACCGGCCAGCAATAGCACCGGGAACAAAAAGAACAGGGATATTTCGGAAATGAAATGCATTAAGCGAGTTCTGTTAATTCCTGTTGGATAAATTGAGCGAGATCACGGATATATTCGTCCGAAAAATCAAAGCGGATGCCGGCTGTTTTATAAATTTCCGGTAAAGTTTTACTGTAACCGAGTTTGAGCGCTTCCTTGTAATCGTGGATGGCTTTTTGCTGATCGGCGATGCTGTTTTTCCAAACGGAAAGCGCACCGAGTTGAGCAATCCCGTATTCGATGTAGTAAAATGGAACTTCAAAGAGGTGCAGCTGGCGGTGCCAGGAGTAAGAACGAATTTCTTCATAGCCGGCCCAGTCTACAATACCAGTACCGTAAGCCGTATTAATTTCGTTCCATTTGGCCTTGCGTTCGCCCTGCGTGTGCTGCGGGTTGGTGTAAATCCAGTGCTGGAACTCGTCGATGGTAGCGATCCACGGCAAAACTTTCAGCACGGATTCAAGCTGTTCGATTTTGGCGCGTCTCAGGTCATCGGAGTTGCTGTAAAATTCATCCCAGTATTTCATGGAAAGCAATTCCATCGACATGGAAGCAAGCTCGGCTACTTCGGAGGGAAGTCCCTTGAAGCCGGTCAGTTCCAGCTTGCGTGACAAAAATGAATGGATGGCGTGGCCGCCTTCGTGGACCATCGTCACCAAATCCCGCTGTGCGCCAACCGAATTCATAAAAATAAAAGGAACGCCGATTTCATAAAGCGGGTAATTGTAGCCCCCCGGCGCTTTCCCGGTTTTGGATTCGAGGTCCAGGTGCTTCATCGTTTCCATCGTGGCGATGCAATCCCCGAAATAAGGATCGAGCTTGCTGAATGCACGTACGGTTCCGTCAATCAAAGATTTTGATCCCTGAAAAGGCTTGAGCGCCTCGCGGCCTTTCGGATCGACTTCCGTATCCCAGGGTTTGAGTTTTTCTTTGCCCAGCAGATCGGCTTGTTTCCGGTTGATTTCGCGTACGATCGGAACAATGTGTTTTTTGATCGAAGCGTGGAAATTGAAGCAATCTTCTTTCGTATAGTCAAAACGCCCGAGCGCATCGAATTTGTAGTCGCGAAAATTGCTGTAGCCGGCATTCAGCGCTAGCTGGTGACGTTTTTGGATCAATTTATCAAACAGGTCGTCCAGTTTTTGTTGGTCTTCGGCGCGGCGGGCCGCAATCAGCTCAAATACTTCTTTGCGGACACTCTCGTCCTGGTTTTTGAAAAAAAGTGCGGCTTTCTGCATCGTCATTTTTTCCCCTTTGTACTCGATTGTTTGTGCTCCTGAAATCGCTCCGTATTCGGTAGATAAATCACTGATCTCGGCTTCGAGTGCTACGTTTTCTTCGCGAAACAAGGCAATTGATTTGGCGATGGCCCGGAAATAAATCCGGAAATCCTCGCGCTGGCTGAGCTCTTCCACAAAATTGGAAGACATGATTTTTTTATTTAACTCGTCTTCGAAAGGGGCAAGTTTGGGTTGGATTTCGTTGATGAAAAAACTGTAGGATTTAGCCAGGGCTTCATCCGTTGTATCGATCGTCATTTTGATGTATCTCCAGGCTGCATTTTCTTCAATTACCGCATCAAATTCACTTTTGTTCGCCAAAAATTGGAGGTATTTGTCCTTTTCCACGATATCGGAATCCAGCAAACGCTGTACATAAGGTTGCAGGTCTTCCCAGGTATTGAGCTCAAAATCAGCTGTAAAAAAATGGCGTTCCGGTTTTTGTATATCCATGTTAATCGTATGAGATGCTAAAAATAACAATAAATTATACAGGAAATTTGCCATTTAAATAAAATTAACACTAATATCGGTATAGTATAAATTTTGAATTTACCGATAAAAGTTGTAATTTTGTGGGATGTGGAATATTGATTTGAGAAATACGCGCATTTTATTCGAAGAACACTACGAACGTCTTTTCGAAAAGCTCGAAGAACTGGCTTCTTCGCGGCCTTTGCCGGCTATTGCTCTCAACCGCATCCGCGAAAACCTCGCCCTCGAATGGACCTACAACTCCAACAGCATCGAAGGCAATACCCTCACGCTCCGCGAAACCCAGCTAATTATCCAGGATGGTCTTACCGTGAAAGGTAAATCCCTGCGGGAACATTTCGAAGCGCACAACCACGACCGCGCGATCGATTTGCTGTATTCCCTGGTCAATCAAGATACCCAAATCCGCTGCATTGATTTTCTTTCGCTGCATGCCTTGGTTTTGCGCAGCATTGAAGAAGAATTCGCAGGTCGTATCCGGAACGGCGCAGTCCGTATTACGGGCGCTAATTTTACGCCTCCGGCCGCCAATAAACTCTCCGATCTGCTGGATGAGCTCGTGGATTTTGTCAATCAAAACCCACTAGGTCTCAACATCATTGAGCTGGCAACGGTTTTTCATCATAAATTCGTCTGGATTCACCCCTTCTTTGATGGTAACGGCCGCACTGTCCGTCTCGCTATGAACCTTATCCTGATGCGAACGGGCTTTCCGCCGGCGATCATCCTCAAAAATGACCGCCGCAAATACTACGATGCCCTCAACCAGGCCAACGGCGGTAATTATGAAAAGCTCCTGCTCCTGATGATCCAGGCCCTTGAGCGTTCCCTGAATATTTACCTCGCTGCCCTTTCCGAAGAAGACAGTGGCTATAAGGAGATTTCCCAGCTGCTCGAGGACCCGGCGGTGCCTTACGGTCAGGAATACATCAGTCTGCTGGCCCGGAGAGGCAAAATTGATGCCTATAAAGAAGGCAAAAACTGGTACACTTCCGAGAAGGCCATCCGCAATTATATGTCCGGCCGGAAAAGATCCCGTAGCTAGGCATTCTTTCGGTCAAAAATGTCCTTTACATAAACAAAAAAGCCGCAATTCAATTGCGGCTTTTCCTGGTTTTTATATGTTGATTTACTGGCGGCGATCAACGATCATAATCAGCTCGTTACCGCTATTTGCTTCCGTGCTCATGTGAGCAAAAAAAGGATCGATGTTGATTTCACTAATGGCGTTTTCAGTAGAATAGCTGCAATGATAAATGCGCTGCCTGTCGTCATACATTTCGTCGAGCAGGATATCAAACTGGGCCATGTCTGTCGCTACGCATTGCCCGATCCAAAGGGGTTCTTCCGCATTGAAGCCCATATTGTACATCGCGGCCCAGGTGGTTCCTTCTTCTTCATCGTTGTAAACCATGAGGATAAAATTGTCCTTGCGCAATTTACTGAGGCGATCTTCACCGGCGCGCGTTCCCTGCAAGCGACTTTCCATGATAGTCATATCCACATGAAATTCGCCTTCCATTTTGCTGATGTCGAATTGCGCCACGGCTGCCTGGCTGAAAAAGAAAAGGAGAAAAAGTGTTTTTACTAAACGTTTCATAGTATTTGGTGTTTTAAGGATTTACAAATTTAATAAGCTGATTTTCAATTTACGTGCCAAAAATAAATAGAGGCTTTCATCCCCAGTAATGATGCCGTATTTTTATTTTTCGAGCAAAACACCCCATTCACAAATGAAAAAGCCTTTTCGCTCAATTTTTTGTGGAATCTTGTGCTTTTTTACGTGGCTGTTTTCACTCGCTTCTTTGATAAAATAATGCAGCCGAAGTATATGCTGAGCTTTTATGGATGTTTCCAGCCGGATCAGGGGATCGATTTCCTTATTTTCCTGGGGGTAAACGAGGTAAAATTTGCTTTTATCCAGGCGCGGCACCCAATAGCTGGTAAAATGATAAATTTCCGTTGAATTAAAGCCATAGGCCTGCATATTGTGCTCAAAAAAATCCTCGAGGCTGTCGCGGTTCACCAGCCAGCCGCTTTCCTGCTGCCATTCGTTTGGCTGAGAGCTTTCGTAAAACAGGAAAGGAAATTTGTTGTCGATTTTTCCGTTGGGCTTTACCTTGACTTTCCACTTTGATTTGTAAGACGGGATACTCTTGAGGATTTTGCCCCCTTTCGGAAAGCTCAGCTCGACGGAAAGCCCGGTTTCTTCTTCCGGGTACAGGTAAATATTGGGTTTATAGGCTACCACTTCATCATCGGGTGTTATAAGATTCACGTAGATGATATATCCCGCAACCAGGACAACCACGGCAATAAGCGAAATAACGAGGATTTTTGTTTTTTTATTCATCATTAATCATTAATCAAGTGATCGGTAATAGGGCCCCAAGTGACAGATTTACACAAATATAGCTTTATTTCGAGAGGAAACGAAAAAGCAGGAAATTTTCATTTTTCAAATAATTAACGAAGTGCTGCGAAAAATAAAAAGGAGGCAGCGGCTAATCGTTTGACCGGACAGAACTAAAAAATAGACGTGATTTTTGGTGAAAATTTAAGTCATGAAAACAAAACGCGTCCTTCTCTTTCTTGCTCTATGTGCAGGAATTTATCTGCTGATCCAGGCCTGCAGCTCATCGAAGCCTGAAATTATCAAGGTTGACCCGGAATTCGGGAAATACGTTTCGGCCTATACTTCAGGGCCTGTGAGCCGCAATTCGGCCATCCGCATCGAGCTGACGAAAAGCGTGTTCGAAAAAATTCAGCGTAGCAGCATCGTTTCGGATTCGACCTTACTGGAAAATATCTTTTCCATTGAGCCGGAAATTGCGGGAAAGGCGGTGTGGGTCAACGACCGCGTGGTGGAATTTGTTCCGGATGAAATGCTCCCTTCCGGGCAATTTTATACCGTGTCTTTTGACCTGAACAGGTTGGCAAACGTGGAGAAAAGCGAACACGAGACCTTCCGTTTCCAGTTTGCGACGCATCACCAGAATTTATTTTTTAACCAGGGTCAGCTGCATTTTTACGATGATTATGACGTGGAATGGTATTACTACGAAGGAAAAATTTCGACATCAGACATTGAGGATACCACGAAGTTGAAACAGGTCATCAGTGCTTCACTGGACGGGAAACAATTGCCGGTGCGGATTGAGCAAACGTACAACAACCTGGAATATAACTTTTATGTGGACAGCATTCGCCGCAAAAACCGGGTGGGCCATTTGAAAATCGATTGGGACGGTAAAGTGATTCACGCGCTGAACCACGGAAGCACCAATGAAGAAGTCCCGGCCCAGGGTGATTTTACCGTTTCGGAAGCCCGGGTAATTGACCGTGACGACCAGCGGGTGGAAATTAGCTTCAGCGAACCGATCCAATACGGGCAGAACCTGAACGGAATTATTAGCCTGGAAGGTGTTGACCGCCTCAATTACCAGATCGAAAACAATAAGGTAACCGTTTATTTGCCGGACCGTTACATCGGGAACAAAAGACTGGAGGTAAGCAATGGGATCAAAAATGTCAAAGGCCATCACATGCTGCTTCCTTTTGAAGATTACCTGGTGTTTGAACAGCCGAAACCGCTGGTAAAAATCAAAGGAAATGGAAGTATTTTGCCCAATTCGCAGGGATTGATTTTTCCCTTTGAAGCCATCAGCCTCAAGAAAGTGGATGTGCGCGTCATCCGGATTTTCGAAAATAATATTCACAATTATTTGCAGATTAATGACTTAAATGGAGATAACGGCCTGACCCGCTTCGGAAAAGTGATCAAAGAAAAAACAATTGCTTTGGATTATGACAAATCCATGGACCTCAAAAAATGGAACAGCCATGTAATCGATCTGAATACGCTCATCCAGGCCGAGCCTGGAGCCATTTACCGCATCAGTCTCCGCTTCAAAAAGGAATATGCGCTCTGCGATTGTGAAGAGGAAGAAGCTTCGGCCCGGACCGCTTCCGTTGAAGCGGAAGACGATTGGTCGGAAAGACATTGGCACGGCTATGGATTCGACGGGTATGATACCTGGGAAGATTATGGCGACGAATACAGTGCCTGCAGCGAGGATTATTACGATGGGAAAGCCGTAAGCCGCAACATCCTGGCTTCCGACCTGGGATTGATCTACAAGCTGGATGAAGCCCGCAATGCCCACGCTTTTGTGAACAATATGCTGACGACCGAGCCACTTGCCAATGCGGAGGTTTCCTATTACAGTTTTGCCAAAGAACTGATTGCCCGCGGCCAAACCGATGCACAGGGAATGTTGGACATGAAATTAAAGGAAAAGCCTTTTTTGATGGTGGCCAGCTACGGAAAGCAGAAAGCATACCTGAAGCTGGGCGACGGTTACTCCAATTCCCTGAGCAAATTCGATGTCAAAGGGGAAGTAGTTCAGAAAGGCATCAAAGGTTTTATTTACGGCGAACGCGGTGTCTGGAGGCCGGGTGATTCACTCT
>CBINGV010000090.1:0-12792 GCA_966250255.1 uncultured Flavobacteriales bacterium
GGCATTCAGCAAAGCGAGCTGGTGGAAAAGCCGCAACCGCTTGTCCCTTTTGAAGAAAGCAAGCTCGGGGAGCTCGTCCTGCGCTGGTCGCACAATTTTGACCGGCGGGAAGGCGGCAGTAACCGTGCCCCGAAATTCCCCCTGCCGAACAATCACGAATTCCTGCTGCATTATGCCACACGCAAGGCTTCGGCCATGACGGAAAAAACCCTGGAACAGGTTTACCTCACACTCGACAAAATGGCTTTCGGCGGAATTTACGACCAGGTGGGCGGTGGTTTTTGCCGCTATTCGGTAGATGTGCTCTGGAAAGTGCCGCATTTCGAAAAAATGTTGTACGACAATGCCCAGCTGGTGAGCCTGTATGCCAAAGCCTACCAGCAAAGCAAAAACCCGACTTACAAAGCCATTGTGGTGCAGACCCTGAATTGGGTGGAGCGCGAAATGACCACGCCGGAAGGCGCGTTTTACAGTGCGCTGGACGCCGACAGCGAGGGGGAAGAAGGCAAATTCTATGTTTGGAAAGAAGCCGAACTGCAGGAGATTCTGGGAGCTGACTTTTCCTGGGTAAAGGATTTTTACAACGTCAACCAGCTCGGTTATTGGGAAGCAGGCAACTACATCCTGATGCGCAGCCGGCATGATGCGGAGTTTGCCCGGCAGCTGAAACTGTCCCCGGGGGAATTTGAAAATAAAATCGCAAGAATCAATCAAATTTTACTAAATGAACGCAGCCGGCGGGTCCGCCCGGGGCTCGATAACAAATGCCTGACCTCCTGGAATGCGATGCAGCTGGAAGCTTATGTGGATGCTTATTTTGCGCTGGGCGATGAAACTTATTTGCTGGCCGCCATCAAAAATGCGCGCTGGATTGAAGGGCATCAGCTGGACGACCGGCTCAACCTGTTTCACAATTACAACCAGGGAAAAAGCAGCATTGAAGGATTTTTGGAGGATTATGCCCAGGTCATTTCGGCCTTCATTAAGCTTTACCAGGTCACCTTTGACGAACACTGGCTAGAGCTGGCCCGGAAAATCTGCGACAAAACGATTTATGATTTCCGGGACGACGAAAGCCGGATGTTCTGGTTCACGGACCGCAACAGCAAGCTCATTGCCCGCAAGATGGACCTCAACGACAATGTGACCCCGGCGACCAACAGCGTGATGTGCCGCAACCTCCTGCTTCTCGGCGCCTATTTCGACAAAAAAAGCTATACGGAGGACGCGCAGCAAATGCTGATGAATGTCTATAACGGCATGGAACATTACGGCTCGGGCTATTCCAATTGGGCGATGGCCCTGCTTCATTTCCTGGATGGCCTCAAACAAATCTGCATCACGGGCAAAAACTGGAAAGAAAACCTCCGGGAAGTAACAGCACATTACCTGCCGGAAAGCATTTTTTCGGGTGGAACGGAATCGGAGCTTCCCCTGCTGCAAGGCAAGGACCTGGCCAAAAACCGGTTTTACCTATGCATCGGAAACAACTGTTCGCTGCCCGAAGAAACGCTCGAAAAATTCATCAAAACAATCGTACCTTAACGTTTTTTATCACTTACCCGGGTTAATAGTGCAATTTTATTTCTATTTTTGTGACCCTATGCTTAAAACGAGTAACAAGGTTATTTTCTTCTTTTTGCTGTTCACCTTTTTATCTACCCTGATAAGAACGAGCAATGTTTCAGCTGCACAGTTCAGCGAAGAGGAAGTACATGTTGCCAAAATAGGAGATGAAGAATGTGACGATGAGTTGACCTACAATTTCCAGGAGATCATTTCCCACGAGATTGAGAATATCGGGTTTGAAGACAAAAATGCCTGTACCATCAACCGCATTATTTCTTCCAACTACCTGGAACCCCACCTCGAAAACTTGTCCTATCCTCCCGAACGCACTGTTTGATTCCATGTACAGCATGTAAAAATCCGGGCTTGAATTAAGCCCGCCTTTTTCTAATCAAACAGTTATTTCCAAATGAAAAATTTTCTCAGAAACTGGAAGCAGGACCTCCCTGCCGGTCTGGTTGTATTTTTAGTTGCCCTGCCATTATGCCTTGGGATTGCCCTGGCTTCAACGGGCGAAAACCCGGTGTTATTTTCCGGGATCATTGCCGGCGCGGTAGGTGGCATCGTCGTTGGGTCGATTAGCGGCTCTCGGCTCGGAGTTGCCGGACCGGCAGCCGGTTTGATCACGATTGTCATTGCAGCGATCTCCACCCTCGGAAGCTTTGAAGCATTCCTGGTGGCGGTGGTTTTGGCCGGATTCCTCCAATTTTGCAGTGGTTTTCTTGGTGCCGGTGTGATCGGGAATTATTTCCCTTCATCGGTGATCAAGGGGATGCTGGCCGCCATCGGTCTGACGCTCATCCTGAAAGAAATCCCACATGCTTTCGGTTACGATCATGATTTCATCGGGGATGAATCTTTTTACCAGGCCGATGGGCAAAACACCTTTTCCGAAATCCTGGTTGCTCTCAGTAAAACCAGCCCGGGTGCCATTATCATAACGGCGCTTTCGCTGCTGATCCTGATTTTGATGGACAAGCCTTTTATTCGGAAGTTTGCCCTGTTCAAGCTCGTACCGGGGGCTCTTATCGTGGTTGTTACCGGCGTGCTCCTCAACCAGCTTTTCCTGAGCATCAAGCCGGAATGGTACCTGAACGGGAAACACCTCGTTGAATTGCCGCAGGCCAAAAACTGGAATGAGTTCAAGAGCTTTTTTACTTTCCCGGATTTCAGTATTCTCCTGAAAGATTACCGGGTGTATACCATCGCCGGAACGATTGCACTTGTCGCCAGCCTCGAATCCCTGCTCAGCGTAGAAGCTACAGACAAGCTCGATCCGGCCAAACACCACACCCCCACCAATCGTGAGCTGAAGGCCCAAGGCCTCGGGAATATGGTTTCGGGCATGCTCGGCGGCTTGCCGGTTACCCAGGTAATCGTGCGCAGCTCCGCCAATATCAATGCCGGGGGACAAAGCAAGGCCTCGACTATTTTTCATGGAATGTTGCTTGTTGTTTCGGTTATTTTCCTGCCGCAGATCCTCAACCTCATACCGCTTTCGGCATTGGCTGCTATCCTGATCATGGTCGGTTATAAACTGGCCAAAGTGAATTTGTTCAAACAAATGTACAAGCTCGGATTTGACCAGTTCCTGCCCTTTATCGCAACCGTAGTCGGCGTACTCTTTACCGACCTGCTCAAGGGAATCGGGATCGGGATCGCCTTTTCCATCTTTTTCATTCTCAAGCGGAATTACAAGAACAACTACCGGAAGTTTGAAGACGATTCCGAAGGAGAAAAAACAATCAAAATTATCCTTTCCGAAGAAGTTACCTTTCTCAACAAAGGCAGCATCCGCGAGATCCTGAGCGACCTGCCGAATGACAGCTCTGTGATTCTCGACGGAAGCAATTGCAAAGAGATTGATTACGACGTGCTCGAGTCAATCCAGGATTTTAAAAACCACAGTGTCCGGGAGAAGAATATCCGCCTCCGGACCATCAACATACCCGAAGTCCAGGTACTTGGACATTAAATCTAGTTATTCACATTAAAAAAATAAACGAATGGACGCTTTCTATAAACAATTACTCGAAAACAATAAAACCTGGGTGGCCTCAAAGCTCGAAAACGATGAGCAGTATTTCGACCGCCTGGCGAAAGGACAACAACCGCCCGTATTGTGGATCGGTTGCGCTGACAGCCGTGTTCCGGCCAATGAAATTATCGGCGCGCAGCCCGGTGAGGTTTTTGTACATCGCAACATCGCCAACATGGTGATCCACAGCGACATGAACATGCTCAGCGTGGTTGATTATGCGGTTAACGTGCTGAAAGTGAAGCATGTGATCGTTTGCGGCCACTACGGCTGCGGGGGTGTAAAAGCCGCGATGGGCAACCAGTCTTTCGGGATCATCGACAACTGGATCCGTCATATCAAAGACGTTTACCGTTTTCACCACAAAGAACTTGACCTGATAAAGGACGAAACCGAGCGTTTTAACCGCTTTGTTGAATTAAACGTACAGGAACAGCTCTACGACCTGGCCAAAACTTCCATCGTACAAAATGCCTGGGAAAGCGGGCAGGAACTGATGCTCCACGGCTGGGTCTACGGCGTGCATAACGGCTTGATCAAAGATTTGAATCTGACTATAAAAAACAACTCAAACCTGTCCGATGTATATCAATTGGACTTTTTAGATTAGTGAGTGATCCCCCGCCAGTTAGTTTAGGCGGGGGATTTTTTTGCCTTTATATTTAGATTTTGTAGACATCCTCCCCCTCTATCCCCCTCCAAAGGGGGAAGTTGATTGCTTTTGCGTATGCTGCGCTAAACATGGCGCACCTTGGAGCCCAAAAAGCTAGAAATTATTATACAAAAACGGCCTGGAAACCCCGGTGACCGACTGATAGAGTAAAATCACCACCACGACAATCACGCCGAGCTGTGTCGCGAGATTCATTTTCATAAAGCTTTCTTCACCCTTACTTTTCCAGCTTTGCGGCAGCCAATGAACAATCAGTCCGATGATGATAATCAGCATTTCCGGGAGGAAATAATTGAAATACCGGCTGAACTCCTCGATGGAAAAATTGAACTTATTGACCACATGGTTCAAAAATTCGCCCGGCGCTTTATCATCCTGCAAACGGAACCAGATCCGGGTAAAAGTAATGAAATTAAAGGTCAGGAAAATCTTCCAGAAACGCACCGCCCAAACTTCTGATTTTTCATAGGGCGAAACTTTTTTCCAATAGTTGTATACGACCAGCGCAAGACCGTTCATCGTTCCCCAGATCACAAAATTTTGACTTGGCCCATGCCATAAACCACCCACGATCATCGTGATCAGCAGGTTCAGGTCGCGGTGTACGTAATTCTTAAAATTGGGGATAAAATACACCAGCAACAGGTAAAGCGCCGTAAGACCGGCATAAATGTAAAGCAGCTCAAACCATTGCGTAATAAAGACCAGGAAAATCATAATCACCCCGATCATGATGTAGGAGCCCAATCCACCGGTTTTGTTACCCCCCAGCGGAATGTAGAGGTATTCCCGGAAAAACGCCCCGAGCGAGCGGTGCCACCTGCGCCAGAAATCGGCCACGTTGATCGCTTTGTAAGGCGAATCGAAGTTTTTCACCAGGCGGAAGCCCATCAGGCGGGCAATTCCCGTTGCCATATCGGTATAACCCGAAAAATCGCCGTAAACATAAAGCGAATAGGCCCACATGGCGATCACCCCAAGGAAGCCGGGATAAGCTTCGGGGTTGTCCATCACCTTGTCCATGAAATGCGCTGCAATGAAATCCGCCAGCACCAGCTTTTTGGCCAAACCTTTCATGATCTGGATGATCGCAAAGGAAAAATCAATCTTATCGAGGTGATAGGGCTTGTAAATCTGCGGAATAAAGTCTTTGGCGCGGGTAATCGGACCCAACACCACATGCGGGAAAAATGTTGCGTAAAAGGTATAATCCGTAACATTTTTGACCGGTTCGACATCCCTGCGGTACACGTCCACCAGGTAGCTGATGCTCTGGAAGGTAATGAAAGAAACGCCACCCGCCGCGAAAAGCTTCGTATCAAAGGAGCCCGGCCCGAAAAAGCCGTTACCCCACACGGCGAACTGGTTCAGCAGCTTAAAGTCCGTGTGGAACAGTTCATTGTAGGATTCCGTAAAGAAAAAGCCGTATTTGAAATAAACCAGCACCAGGATGTTCAGCGATAGCCCGATGACCAGGTTTCGCTTGCGTTTTTTGGGATCATCACTCCGGGCAATGCTGTTCCCGATCCCGAAATTCCAGAACATGCTGGCCGCCAGGAACAGGACAAAAAGCTTGGCCGTTTTGTAGTAAAAAAACAGCGAAACCAGCGTAATGAAGGTATTCCGAAGCAAACGTTTCTGGTGCAGCAGCGAAAAAACGAACATCACAAAGATGAAGAACAACCAAAAGTCCAGTTTGTTAAAATCCAGTGGCTTGACGCCAAAAAACAATTGATTTAAGCGTTCCATTCAGTTATTCGGGTTTTCGGAAATTGGTTTGTTTCTGCCGGATATCCATCTGTTCCAGCCATTTGAGATAAGATTCAAAAAACATGTCGCCTTTCAGACGATAGCCCGCCGCACTGAAATGTACGAGGTCCGCCCGCATCAAACCATTGCGGCTCCAGGTTTTTGAAGCGCCCAGCTCACCCATGATCCCATAAAAATCCCAAACCGCCGCCTCGTATTTTTTAGCCAGCTGGATGATCATTTCGCGTTCGCGTGCCACATTTTTATTCAGGTAACGCTTGTGATAATAGGCATCGTTCGGGACGGTAAGCAAAATGGCACAGTTGGGGTTGGCACGCAGCACAATCTGGATCAGGGAATCCAGGTTGGCACGGAAAATCTCAGGGCGGAAATTCGTATAGGGCACATTGGCATCGTTCGTACCTACCGAAAAGGCAAAGAAATCCGGCGGAAACTCTTTCAGCTGCTCTTCGAAATAAACATTGTCGAGGTAGGTATACAAACCAGCCCCATTCACACCGATCGTGTTGTAGGAAATCCCCGGTTCCTTATTCGAAAGCTGGAAGCCCAGGATGCGCATATTGTAAGCCATCGCCGTATCGCGTGACATAAACAGGTTGAAGCTTTCCAGCTCATCCGTAAAGTAAACGTCCGTATAGCCGATCTGCGGGTTATTTTGCTTGCGAAGCACGAAAATCTCATCCTCCCCGAAATTGAGCTCATAGGGAAAGTCGCCTTTGTTGTGGTAAATCCGCAAACGGTCGAAACCCGGTTTCACAATGGTTTTGTCATAGGAGAAACTGATCTGCACGGCTGAGTCGGCACATTCCACCACAACACCCATCAGGCCGTAATCCACGGAATCCGCCCGGTCTGTCGTGCTGCGGTAATTCTTCCACTCATTTGGTGAACGAAATTCATAGTTCCACGGATTGTTTGTTTTCGCCAGGTCGAAGGGAAAAACCAGGCCCCGCTCACCCGGCAGGTCACGCCAGTAGGTTTGCAGGTAGGTGCGCATTTCGTGTGTATAAATATCCGCCTGCAAGTGCGAGCCGCCGATGTGGTAAAAATTCAGCTTCCGATCCTTGTTCTGTACCATCTGCTTGAAGTTGTAGAACAATTTCTCATAGTTGGCGCTGTTTTCCGTATAAAACTGGTAATGATTTTTCTCAAAATGAATGAAGGGATATTTCTCCGTCAGCGTGGAATCCACCACTCCAAAAAACACGCGGTTTTGGTAGCGGTTCAGGGAATCGCTGCTGCGCATGCTGTTTTGACCGTGCGAATTGCACGAAATCAAACCGGCGATTAAAAGTAATATTCCCAGGATATGCATAATTCTCCTCCTCATGGTGCCGTCTTCCATTTTGCATATTCAGCTGCAAAGGCTTCGTAAAACAGTTGGGAGGCGATACTCGCTCCCCGGTTGGAAAAATGAATATAATCGTTGCCCGCAAGCCCGCGTTCCACCCACGACGGCATGGAGTTCATCCCGCCCATCGCTTCGTAAAGGTCCCAGTAACCCGCACCAACATCATTTGCCGCTTTTTTCATGGCGCGTACCAATGCCGGTAAATACGGGTAAGTTTCGTAAGCGCCTTCGTAGAAGCGTGACATATCACTCGGCCCGATAACGATGATCGCCGCCGAAGGGCGCAGTTTACGGATCGTTTGCAGCTGTCCTTTGAACTGGCGCGCAAAACCACGGGCTGCCGCACTGTCTTTGAGGTAAGGAACCGAATTTCCGCCAAACTGCATGATCACCAGCTCGACATTCAGGTCTTGGTACATGCGCGACATCAGGCTTTGGTCCAGGTTCCCGAAAAAGGTCCCGCTGGAACCGCGCATGGCGATATTGTCGACCTGTACACCGATATCGCCTTCCAGCGAAAAGCCCAGCACCGTTGGGCTGACGGTGCTTGAGAAAACATACCTGAGCTTACCCGCGGAATTGTCAAAGCTCAAAGGCAAAATATGATATTTCCCATCCTGCTGGAGGCTGTCTTCGTGGATCAGGTTCCCGTTTTGGTAAACTTTCAATCCGCAGGGACGGAAACAGCTGGTATAATACAGGTTGACATTGTTGTAATTGCGGGAGCGGCTATAGGCCGAACGCGAAGGCTCGATTTCGATCCAGCCTTCTTCCACGTTTGTTTTGGCTGCACGCTGCGCCGAATCCAGGTATTCGGCCGTAAAGCGGCCGGCGCTTCCCAGAGCCCCGTAGCGGCGGGATTTAAGTTTCGGGCCGCCAAAAACGGTGAAGCGCTGAAAATTGGCAGAATAAGTTTGTTTAAAGCTATTGGTATTGTAAACGTTTACTGTTGGCACCAGCCCGGGGCCGTTGCCTCCAAATTGTTCCTGGATGCGCTGGCGGATATAAGCCGTCATCCGGTCACCCTCAATCTGCGAGTCGCCATAGTGAAGAATGCGTACTTTTTTCCCATCCGCAGCGCGGTCGAGCTTGGCAAAAAATTCGTGTATTTTTTCGAGCCCTTTTTCAGAAAAAGCAATTTGGGTAGCGCTTTCAGTGACCAGCTTTCCGCCTTTCGGCTTGCCCATGGAGCCTTTGGAGTTTTCATGCTTCATCAGCGTATCCGGCTGCTCCACCATAGCAGTATCCACTTCATGAATGAAACGGGTGATGTCTTTCGATTTTTTCGGCTTGGGGTCCATCGCTTTGTTCCACGACAAAAAGCGCACATTCCACCCGGCCATATTCCATCCCTCCTTCGGAACGGTATAGGAAACACCTGATAGAACGATAAAAACGACAAGTGTAAAGAGGAAAACGTGAAAGGGCTTGTAACTCTTCATTTTCAATTCAGCCCACAAAAATACGTCCAAATTTTGGCATTTGTCCAATAAAGCCAGATTTTTTTGCGCAACGCAATGTTGATTAAGCCCTTACTTGAGCAGATTGACGTGGCCGGTAATTATTTTGTATTCACCGCTGATGTCGCTGTAGGTAATTTTCCAGGTATAAGTTCCATCCTGGCAAAGCCGCCCGAGATAGCGCCCATCCCAGGAATCATCCATCGAATCCATCGTATAAATCAGCTCGCCCCAACGATCAAAAATGAGCATCTCAAAATCATGGATTCCCTCGCCGTAAGCTTTGAACACTTCATTAAACTTACTGCCGTCCGGAGTAAAGGTGTTCGGAACGTAGATCACCCCCTGGTAATTGATGTCAATGAAATCTTTAGTTATACAGCCGTTTGTATCCGTGAAGAAAACCGTATACGTGAAATTATAATTGGGCGTAGCAATCGGGTCTGCGCAGGTTGTACAACTCAGGAAAAGCGCAGGTGACCAAAACAAAGTCCCGGGAACATTCGTCACGGCATTCAGCTGCACCATATCGCCCAATTGCGCCGTAATGCTTGGCCCGGCATTTACCGGGTGGGTCGGGTAAAGCTTGATAAAGACATCCGCCGAATCGCGGCAGCCGTTTTCATCCGTCCCGATCACGAGGTAGGTGATACTGGCTTCCGGGGTAGAAACGACCTCCGGCCCGCTGTCCGAATTGAGCCATTTAGCCGGGCTCCAGCTATAACTTACAGCGCCTTCTGCACTGAGGTTCGCCGATTCGCCGAGGCAGATAATCGTATCCTCTGAAGCCGTGATCCGTGGAATGATCACATCAATATAAATGCTGTCGCGTACCGTGCCGCAGGCATTGGTAAAATCGCAATAATAAGTCATATCGGCCAGGGGCGAAACCACTACCGTATTTCCGGAAACCGTATTGATATACAAATTTGGGCTCCAGAGGTAAGTCGTTGCCCCACTCACGATCAAATCCAGCGAGCGCCCGTAGCAAAGGCTCGCCGTATCTTCTAAATCGGGATTCGGCGGATCAAAAAAGACCTCCACCAACACACTGTCGCGGAACACACAATCGTTGGAAGTGGTTGCCGTAACCACATAATAAGTCGTTTCCTGCGGACTGACGACCGGATTGGCCAGCGTATTGTTATTGATAAAGATATTCGGTGTCCAAAGCTGGCTTACCGCGCCGGATACACCGATCTGCACGCTAAAATCAATACACACTGAAGTGTCGGGCGAAACCGATATCTCATCGTCAAAAACCGCCAGGGTGACTTGCAGTGTATCCCTTCCACAGCTGTCGATTACAATAACTGTAAAATTAGTTGTTTCGTAAATTGTCGCCGTCGGCGTACCGATTGTCGGGTCGTCAAGCACATTGGAAGGCGTCCAGATATAAGCGATTCCACCGCTTGCCTCCAGCTGGTAAGGAATTCCTTTACAAATCACCGGTGGAATAACAATTTCGCCTGCCTCAAAAGAACCGACACTCACTTCAACCGTAGCCGAATCGGGAGCTTTGCATCCCTGGGAATCGGTAACAAGCAGTTCAACGGTATATTCGCCTACCGCGGTATAGGTATGCGTTGGGTTAAACTCTGTTGAAAATGTGCCATCGCCAAAATCCCACAAGTAGGTATCACCGCCGGTACTCTGGTTAAAAAACTGCACCGGGTTTGGCAGGCAGATCACAAAGCTCGGTGTTGCCGCTACCGCGCTGATGCTGTTCAGCTCAAATTTAAAGGCTGCCAGGTTACAGTTTCCGCTGTTTTCGGAAGTCGCATAGGCGCCGGGTGTGGTAATAAAACCATTGGAGCTTGATCCGCAGGAAGAACAAACAGCATGGTAAATGTTCCCATTTTTATCAAAGCGCGAAGTACCGCCGTCGACATGCTCGGAGCTGCTCCCACCGATAAAGCTTCCGTATTGCAAACCCGAAGCATTTGGATCGAGCACAGCAATGTAAAAGCCATCACCATTGGCTATCGCCGGCTGAAAAGCATCGGAAGTCGTTGTAAAACCCGAAATATCCGTATCAAGAAGTTGTCCTCCCCAGCCTGCAAAATAAATTTCATAGCATTCGGAAACCAGGAAAGCTGTCGGCGAAATCCGTTCGCCTCCCCCGCCGATCTTGGTATTCCAGGAAACAGTGGACAAAGCCTGCCCGTATTTCCGGATAAACTGGTGAGCAGCCGGATTCCCGATCAACCCTGCGCTAATCGGCATGTTCCCGTAACTCTGGCCGTAAACGTAAACAAAATCATCCGGATCGACCTGTACAAAAAAGCTCTGGTCGTATGAAGCGGTTCCGATATACGTTCCGCTCATAATCCCACCCGTAGCGGCATTGAAGCGCGTCACAAAACCATCCGCCTCGCCGCCCGTAAAGAGTTGGGCATGTCCCGAAGGAACGGCCAGGTTGGAGGAGATGGTCCCGCCGGTCATATACACCTCGTTCACCGAATTAATCGCCAGCGCATTCCCGCAATCAAGGCCGCTTCCGCCATAATAGGTAGACCAGATCATACTGTTCAGCGTTGGGTTCATTTTGAAAAGTACCGCATCCTGCTGCCCGGCAAGCAAAGCCTGGCTTGGGCTGACGGTCGGGAAATTCGAAGAACGGGTAGAGCTGGCCACCAGGACATTGTTTTGCGGATCCAGTATGATCTCACCACGGAAAGTATCCCCGTAATTGAAGACCAGATCGCCCACGCTCCCGCTTTCTCCCAGGTTGATCCCGTCGTTATCGCTCCCGCCGACAAAAGTGGCGTTCAAAACGGCATTACCAGCAGCGCTGATACGGATCACGTAAATATCCGTTCCTGTAAAGGACTGGTTCGATTCAAGCGTGATTTCATTTCCGCCGTTGAAGGAATTGTCGAAGCCGTTGCCGGTATTGGTAAAATTGGGGGAAGAAGTAACGCCCATGATATAAAGCTCGCCGGCCAGGTTCGTGACCATACTGTTGGGCGACTCGTTGTTGGAGCCACCGATGTAGGTTGAATAAACAAGGGCCGTACCGTTCGGATTGAATTTTGTCAGCCCGATGTCGAAGCCACCGGCATCAAAACCAACGCTTTCACCCCCATTGAAACTGGTTTCGTAAGCCCCAGCCGTTAGCGGATAACCCGAATCGAAGACCGTTCCGCCGGCATAGAGATTCCCGTTGCCGTCCGGCGTAGCCGTACATCCCCAGTTATCAGCCGTAGAGCCGGTGTAGCTCGAAAAGGTGATTTCGGGGTCGATGACCAGTTTTTGATTGTGGTCATAACCTTCCGGGAAATCAAATGAAACCACATTATCCTCGAGTTTGTAGCTTACTTTTACGCTACTGCGTTTCCCGCGCTCGTCTTCCGTCCAGGCAACGGGCTTGCTTTCGCTTATTTTACCCAAACTATGACGGATTTCCAGGCTGCCGTTTTTCAGGATCTGCAGGCCATCGGCACCATCAAGGCGATAGCGGATCTGGCTTACGTCTGCATTGGGCTGTAGAATGAAGGAATATTTGAAGGAGTTGTCGCCGGATTCAAAAAACAGGTCGGTGTTCGGGTAAAAATTACCGTAGCGCACTTCTGAACAGGAATATACGTCACTTTTCCATTTGTTTTGATCGTTTCCGATGAAATAATTGCGGTAGAACCCGGATTGTTTGTTTTCTGAAACGCTATGGTTCGGATTGCTCCCCAGGAAGATGCCTTTGATCGCATGGCGGCGGTAGATCCCATCACTTTCTTCAGCTTCGTGGCCGCTATGGCTATGCATCAATTCGCCGACATTGTGAAAATGATAAGTGAAGCCGTTTTGCTCGATGAGAAACTGGCCGTTGGTCAACTCGATCTTATACCGGATATTTTCATGCCATTGCCCGCGGTTCGGGTGCATCCAGACCTGCTGATCCTGAGCATTCAGCAAGTGGCAAAGCAATAGCGCT
>CBINGV010000091.1:0-12735 GCA_966250255.1 uncultured Flavobacteriales bacterium
GCCGTTGCGCTCAGTTGAACAGAGCCTGTGCCGCAGGTACTTGCCGTATTGATATTTGCAAAAGCAGGTTGAGGTGTAATGTTGGCGTAAACCGCCGAACGTGTTGATCCGCAGACACCGTCAATGGCTTCCGCGTAGTAAATGGTCGTATCACCGAGGAGCGGTGTAGTATAATCATCTCCTGATCCGAGTAAAGCACCGCCGCTTGGTAAAGCAAACCAGTAAATATCACCGCTGCTGGCTGTTGCATTTACCGTGACAACACTGCTTCCGCAGGAGCTGGCATCCGTTGTTGTCGCTACAGTAGGTGCGACATGATAGTGTACATAGACAGCCCGGGGATTAGTTTGACAAGTACCGTCACTACCTCGTATATATAAGGTGTCATTCTCCGTATTAATACCGGTGGTGTAACTCGGACCGGTATAAATGGCCGGTGCGTCGCCGACATCTTCCGGCTCTTCCCACCAGTCGATATCTCCTGCAACAGGAAGCGACGCTGAGAGGGTTGCCACATCATCCCCGCAAATATCGGCTGAATTGACCGTCGTAAAATCAAATTCGGTGAAGGTAATGTTGATCCGGTATTCAATCGTATCGTAGCTGTCCGAAACAATTACTTTTAATTCGGTTGTTCCGGGTTGTTGTGCTTCTCCCTCGATCGTAAAATAAGTCCGGTTGCCAACTTTGTTTATAGGATAGAAATTGATGGAATTATCCCCCAGGACAGTTTGGTTCGAAGACTCCACATCGTTAATCTTCAGGGAATCATTGTTTAAATCCTCGACAGAGAATTCAGAATAAAGATTAATATTGGCTTCCGTACAGAGCAAAGGGTTTTCAGTAGCGATAACCGTTGTGCGGTTCGGTTTGTCGTTCAAAACGCGTACAACGTAGTTGCCATCATTGTAACAGCCGGTTACAATCCGTTTTGAGGCATCGCTGACACCCATGCTGAAGCGGGAAACATTGGTGTTATTCACCACAAAATTCTGTCCCGTGGACCCAACAGTATCCCAGGTGTTGGTGTTATAGTCCCGCTGCAGCAGTTTTGTGTTCCGGTAATCATTCGGATTACTGGTGGCGGCATAGTTTGTGAAAAAATAAGCTTTGTCTTTGGCATCATTGGTAGCCCCAACACCCGCATGCATCAGGTAATCCGGGAAGGTGCCGGTGAGATCCGGAATGCCGTTATTAAAAATCATTTCCGTCCGTAAATTGTTGACAGCATCCTGGGAAATGACAGTCAGTTTGGAAGTACGGTCACTCAATAAGAAAGCTTCGTCAATCCGGAAAGCGGATAAGTCGTAAATCATCCCGGAAGGATCGGTATCCGCCGGTAAAAAGTCAATATTCGTTTTGTGAGTCTTGAAAAGGTGGAGTTCCGCTTCGATTTCGCCGCAACCGAGCCACAAAGTATCTCCTACCTGTTGCATGAGGAGCTTGTCGTCCATGACAGACATGCCGACAAGATCATCAAGCAGGAAGCTGATATAAGACGTGGTATAGGTGACGAAAAGAGGCTCAAGTGTGCTCGCTTTGTTCATGAACCAGTAAAACTCACCCGGGTTGTCACCCACCTGGAAAGCATAGTCTGTGAAACTTTCATAATCGCTGACAAAATCACTGAGAAGGGGAGAAACAACTCCGTTTTCCAGTTTATAAACGTTCAGGAGCTTTGTTGCTTCATCCATGATGATGGAAAAATAAGTCACTCCGTTTTTCTTGTCAATGAAAATTTTGCCTGGTGAAGAGGCCGATTCCTGGTAAATATTGGACCACGAACCACCTGAAAAGACTTCAAAGCGATCGACAAAAAGGCTATATCCGCCACCATCCCATCCGGCATACAAACGATATACTTTACCGGCATCGTCTACGATAAACCGTTGGTCATTCTGGTAAGATGCGGATATGGAGGCCCACCTGTCCTGGTCCTGGGCATAGACCTTTACCGTGGCGATAATACAAAATAAGGAAACAAAAAAGAATAGAAATCTTTTCATAGAGACTCGTGTTTTAACCAGCAAAGGTACTAAAAATCACGTCTGTATGGGCATCAGGGCATGTTTTTTATAAACAAAGCCTTCGTTTTTATCGACAAAACCTATGAATGCATAAAACTACCTAATTTTTTACGATGCGGATCATATTCCTTTCCTGCTGGTTTTTAATTTGTATGTAATAAACACCTTTACTCAGTCCTGACAAGTCTAAACTGTTGATTCCCTGTGTGCATAATGTGCTTTTTACCAGCTGGTTCTGGATGTTATAAATCTCCAGGTCAAGGTGGTCGGCACCCTCCAATTCAATGTTGATGTTTTCGTCAAACGGGTTCGGGAAAACGTTCAGGCTGATGTTATCCTGGCTGAATTCCACCAAGCCATTATCTGAATAATCACCTGTGCCTTCTCCGGCGCGGAAATTGCCTTTCTCTTTGTTGGAACGCGAACGGTTAAAGTCCTGTGCCCTCCAGGTAGTGGCAGTACACGGTTCATCCAGGGCAATTTCGACCATGTAATCGAGCCCGGTTTGTCCGAAAATAGCTGTCGCGTCCGTATAGTTCAGCGTGGATGCGTTTACTGTGGCAATATCTTCCCAGCCATTCAGTTCGGTATATCTCCATAATACGTAGCTTGAAAACGCATTTCCTTCGTATGCATCCCAGGTTACTTTAACGCCTGAAGCGCCCATGTCGAGAATATTCAGGTGAAGCGTTTTGTTCGGCTGGGACAATTCGCCTTCTACTCCGCAAAGGTCTACGGCCGAGATGCGGTATCTCCAGGAACGGCTCATCGGCGAAGCAACGACGTCGTTGAATACCGAAAGATTGGAAAATTCCACCGTGTCGATTAGCTGGTAATCATCAATCTGGTTGGATTCGCGGTAAATGTTGTAATGCGAAATACCGCTGGTTTGTACTTTCTCCCAAACTACGAGATTGGTTGTGCTGACACTGTCCACACTTACAATACAGATCTCTTGTGTCATCGGCTTGGCAATTCCCACTGTCCAGGCATTGACCGATGTACAGTTGCTGACCGTATTGAGGAAACAAACGTAATTTCCCGGGTTGAGGTCGGAAATGTCTTCGGTAGTAGCCGCATTTGACCAGGAAATAGAGGCAATGGCATCACCAGGGCCCGGTGTAATATCGAGATCAATCGCACCGGTCGGGCTGCCGCAGCTCGTTTCAGTTACGTAGCCTTTGATCAGCGGTGCGCCGCTTTCGGATAAATAGTAGGTGTTCTGAATCTGGCACCCGGCCTGGTCACTTGTTGTCAGCGTGTAGGAGCCGTACGTCAGGTTGTTGTTGTTCAGGCCTGTCTGGCCATTGCTCCAGGAATAGAAATAAGGCCCGGTTCCGCCGGCTGTCGCCGTTACCGACAATTGACCGTCGTTGTCACCGCAGGTTGGCCTGGTTTCGCTCACGGCATTCATGATCCGTGCCGGCTCAGTCAGGGTAAAGCTGGATGAAAGCACACAGCCCGATTCACTGGTGATCGTTACTTCATAACTTCCGGCACCCACATTGCCCAGGTTGGTTGTGTGGTGACCTGTGCTCCAGAGGTAAACAAGGCTTTCGGAAATTCCGGAAACGTTCAGGTTGATCGATCCGTTCGTTGAGCCGAAACAGCTTGGGTTGGTAATGGTTGGCGTGATCGTGATCCCGGTTGGGATAATTTCCGTCACGGCGATAGCCTTACATCCTTTGCTGTCCTCTACGTTAAAGTAGTAAGAGCCTGTTTCCAGTCCGGAAACGCTCAGCACCTGCTGCTCACCGCTGCTCCAGTAATACGTAAACGGAGCTGTTCCGGAAGAGATCGATGCATCGGCTGTTCCGTTACTCGCACCACAATTGGAGTTGGTAGAGCTCAGGCTGGCCACAGGATTCGGGTTAACCGTAATGACTACCGGAATCCGGGCCGAAGTACAACCGTTTTCAAAAGCTTCTACATAATAGCTGGTATTCGCAACAAGGCTGGAAAGCTGCAGATCGGTTCCATTGAGGACCGGTACACCGCCGCTCGCCTGGGTATACCACAAAACAATCGAAGCTGAAGAGCTGGCACTGATTGTAAGTTCTTCTTCCTCGCAAATTTCATAAGCCGGTGTGGCGTTGATGGTCGGCAAGGCAAAAACAGTCAGCGTAATATTGTCTGTATTCTGACAGCCGTTCACATCCGTACCGGTTACGGTATAAGTGGTTACACCTACCGGCGGCGTAAAGCTTATTCCGTTGGTAATACCGTTGTCCCAGCTGTAAATGTCAGCGCCCGTACCGTTCAGGGTAAAAGAAACATTTTCACAGGCGCTCTGATCCGGTCCAGCATCTACAAAAGGAATGGCATTCACATACACATCCACCTGGTCGGTATTCTGGCAGCCGTTTACAGCTGTACCGGTCACCGTATACGTCAGCATCCCGACTGCCGGGGTAAAGGAAACACCGTCCGTTACACCGTTGTCCCAGCTATAAGCCATAGCACCGGAGCCGGAAAGGATTACCGAACCGCCTTCACATACCGCTTGATCGCCTCCTGCGTCAACCGTTGGCAAGGCATTAACACTTACAAGTACGGTATCGTTTGCAGAACAGCCATTGATATCATAGCCGGTAACGGCATATTGGGCGGTCGTTGTCGGGTTGAAAACAACTCCGTCAAAAACGCCATTGTCCCAAACATAGGTAATACCGCCGCTTCCGCTCAGGGTCACGTCTGTTCCTTCACAAACCGCTTGGTCAGGACCACCGGAAATTGAAGGTAAATCATGAACGGTTACAAGAACCGTGTCCGTATTCATACAGCCGTTGGCATCCGTACCGGTTACCACATAGCTCAATGTAATTGTTGGATTGAAAATAACGCCGTCCGTTACGCTGTTGTCCCAGGTATAAGAAATACCGCCGCTTCCGCTTAAGGTCACGTCCCCCCCGGAACATACTGTTTGGTCCGTACCCGCATCGATTGCCGGGAAGGCATTTACCGTTACGTCCACTTGGTCGGTATTTTGACAGCCATTGGTGTCTGTTCCTGTTACGGTGTAAGTAATTGTTCCAACAGGCTGGGCAAAACCAACGCCGTCAAAAACACCATTGTCCCAGCTGTAGCCGACAGCACCTGAACCGGAGAGAACAGCAAAAGCATCTTCACAAATAAATTGGTCTGCACCGGCATTCACAGCAGGGAGTGCATTTACAGTAACGGTTACCACATCGGTTGAAGAACACCCATTTAGGTCATAACCTGTTACTGTGTAGGTGGCGGTGGCGGTGGGGTAAAAAGCAAAGCCATCGGAAACACTATTGTCCCAGTTGTAGCTGTCGGCGCCGGATCCGTTTAAGGTAACGCTGGTTCCGTCACAGACTGTTTGGTCAAGCCCGGCATCAACAACCGGAAAGGTCTTTACGGTTACGCTTACGCTATCTGTATTCACACAGCCCTTGATGTCCGTGCCGCTTACATGATAAACCGCTGTAGTTCCCGGGTTAAATGGAATGCTGTCCGTTACGCCGTTGTCCCAACTATAAGTTGCTGCACCCAACCCGTAAAGAAGTACCTGGTCCCCGCTACAAATTGCCTGGTCAGGTCCGGCATCAACGCCCGGTAAAGCATTTACGGTAACATTAACAAAATCCGTATTTACACAGCCATTGGCATCCGTTCCCGTTACGGTATATGTGACAAGCCCTACCCCGGGAGTAAAGGCTATGCCATCCGTTACGCCGTTGTCCCAGCTATAAATTCCCGCACCGGACCCCGAAAGGATAACGCTGCTGTTTTCACAAACCGTTTGATCGACACCGGCATCCACATTCGGAAGCGGGTTTACGGTTACGGTTACGGCATCGCTTGAGAAACAGCCGTTGGCATCATACCCGGTTACGGTATAGATCGTAGTTGCTGAAGGAAAGAACGCTGCACCGTCAAAAATGCCATTGTCCCAGCTGTACGACACAGCTCCGCTTCCGCTGAGAGTCACCATGCCGCCATCACATACAGACTGATCGGTTCCGGCATCGACTGTCGGTACCGGGTTAACAGTAACAACAACGCTGTCGATATTGGTACAGCCGTTAACATCTATCCCGGTAACATGATAGGTTGCTGTTGCAGCCGGTGAGAAAGGAATGCTGTCGGTCACACTATTGTCCCACATGTAGCTCATGGCACCGGTACCGTATAAAAGCACATTGTCACCCGAACAGATGGATTGTGCAGGCCCTGCTTCAACAAAAGGCAGGGAGTTTACGGTAATGTCCATATTATCAGAGCTCATACATCCGGTAGTGTCCGTTGCAACAACAGTATAGGTCGTTACCCCGACCGCGGGAACAAAGCTGACGCCGTCCGTGACACTATTGTCCCAGGTATAAACCAGTGCAGGAGAAGAACCGGAAGCTGTAAGGGCTGTGCTGGATCCCTCGCATAAGGTTTGGTCTGAGCCGGCATTTACGGTCGGAAGCGCGTAGATAATTCCATTGGCCGCCAGGCGTGGCGTTACACAGTTGTTATCAGCTCCTTCTGCGTAATAAACGGAAGAAGAAGTAATATAAGGTGTACTGATCGAGGTACCGGTTCCGAGGTAAGAGCCCCCGGTCGGTGAATCAAACCAATTAATCAAGCCGTTTGTAACATCAGCGGTGAGGGTTGGTTGCCCGGGCCCGCAATGTGTTCCGTCCGTTGTATAATTTAAAGTGTAATTGGCAAAAGTAACGGTATGGCTTACCACAACCGTGTCGTAACCATCCGTTACAAAGAAATCCAGGTTGACCGATCCAAGGCTCGCATTTTGATAATAAACATCAAATTCACAGCGGTTATCCACGAAATAACCTGTACTGAAACTGACGTCCGCGCCGGAAATGACGCTTATATCGGATGAATTCACCCCGACAATTTCCAGGCGGTCGTGGTTCGGGTCCCACATGGAAAATTTCATGAACAGGGAATTCGGGCTGGAGCCCGGGTTCGTACACAAGGTAGGTCTTGCAATCAGGATAGTTGAATCCGGATCGGGCAAGGCATTCAGCACACGAAGCTGCTTGTCGTAGTTGACGGAGTCGAAGGCAGCTACAAAACGACGCGAAATTGGGTTATAGCTCAGGCTCGTATTCATCACATACTGGCTGTGAGCTTTAATGAATTGAGTGGAAGGTGATCCGACGGTATCCCAGTTATTGGCGCTGTAATTTTTGGCAAGCACCATCGTGCGGTAATTCGTCGTGTCGCCAATCGGGGAAAAGTTACCGAAAATAAAGGCTTTGTCGTCCCGGTTACTTGTTATCGCAGCACCTGCCGGTGTCGGGAAATAAACCCCGGCAATCGGCGAAGGGGAAACGGCACCGTAAGTAAGTGTAAAATCAACTTTATTGTTATTGCTTTCAACGGAAACCAGGCTCAGCTTATCGATGCGGTTACTCAGCATATGGGTGCGGTTGGCCAGGAGGTAATTGCCTCCGTTCATAAAGTAACCGTTGACAGAACCGTCATACGTTTGGAAGTTAACGGCTGCCCGGTGTGTTTTCACCAGCTGCAGCTTTTGAAGCGGGTTGGATCCGCCGCAAAACCAGAGCGTATCCGTCAGCTGCTGCATCTGCAGGTTCATGAGATAGGTACCGCTGAATTGCGGGATGATGTAAGAGTCGAAATCGCCCAGCCCGGCATTCCAGGTCGAATAGATATAGTCCGTACCGTTGCTGTGTGGCATAAACCAATAATACTCGTCCAGTCCCGAGGCTTTGAAATCGTATTGGCCGTAAGCATAATAGTTCGGATTGTACTTCCTGAATTTCAGGTTGACCACCTGGTTTTCGATTGTATACAGGTTGACCAGCGGTGTTGGGACCTGTTCGGAAATGAAACTGAAGAAAATAACCCCGTTTTTCTCATCCACCTGGATTTTATCAGGAGCCGCTACCAGCGTTTCGTCGGAAATCAGGTTCCAGGTATGACTGAGCGCATCGTATTGTTTCACACGTAATGTTGTCCCGAAGGAATAAATGCAATACACAAAACCCAGGTCGTCTACCTGGTACTGGTAATTGTTGCTGGAAATAGCATCCGATGGTGGATTGAGGCTATACCAGTCCACTTCCTGGGCTTGAAATTGCAAGGCGTAAAAAAACGAAAACAGGAGTAAAAATCGTTTCATAAGTAAAAGCGTTTAAATATAGACGTAATTTTTAGGTCTTTACCCCCAAAATTACGGCAAAAAAATGAATTGATTGAATAAAAATGCGTTTATATGATTAAAATTCCGCTCTTGGTCGACAAAGGCAGGATATCAATGAAGATTCAGGCAAAAAGCGCCTTGATGACTTCGTTGATCACTCCGCAGGGAATAATTTTAATCTTAAAATTTGGAGCTTCGACCCCTTTGTTGAATTTGGAGATAATAATCGCATCGAAACCGAGCTTTTCAGCCTCTGAAATACGCTGTTCTATACGGTTTACCGGTCGGATTTCGCCGGAAAGGCCCACCTCAGCGGAAAAAGCGATTTTTGAATGAATTGGCAGGTCGGCGTTCGAAGACATGATGGCAGCCACCACCGCGAGATCGATAGCCGGGTCATCAACCTTGATGCCGCCTGCAATGTTCAGGAAAACGTCTTTTGCCCCGAGTTTGAAACCGCAGCGTTTTTCCAATACGGCCAGGAGCATATTGAGCCGTTTGGCGTCAAAACCGGTGCTTGAGCGCTGGGGCGTACCGTAGGCCGCCGTGCTGACGAGCGCCTGCACTTCGATCAGGAGCGGGCGGGCGCCTTCGAGCGTGGAAGCAATGGAGATTCCACTCAGCTCCGAACCGGTATTGGTGATCAGGATCTCGGAAGGGTTTTCTACCTGGCGGAGCCCCGAGCCCTGCATTTCGTATATGCCCAGCTCATTGGTGCTTCCAAAGCGGTTTTTGATCGTGCGCAGTAAGCGGTAAACATGATTACGGTCGCCTTCAAATTGCAGCACGACATCGACCATGTGTTCCAGGACTTTCGGGCCGGCAAGGGCGCCTTCTTTCGTAATGTGCCCGATCAGGAAGACCGGGATATCCGATTGCTTGGCGTAGCGCAGCAGCTGGGCCGTACATTCCCGGACCTGTGAAATACTGCCCGGAGAGCTTTCAATCTGGTTGCTGTACAAAGTCTGGATCGAGTCGATCACCAGGAGATCGGGCTGGATTTCTTCGGCTTGTAAAAAAATGTTCTGCAGGTTAGTTTCCGTCAGGATATAGCAGGCCTGGTTTTGATTGCCGATCCGGTCGGCGCGCATCTTGATCTGCTGGTCGCTTTCCTCGCCGGAAACATAAAGGACCCGCAGGCCTTTTTCCAGGATGGCGAGCTGCAGCATCAGGGTGGATTTCCCGATTCCCGGCTCACCGCCGAAAAGCACCAGGGAACCCGGTACAAGCCCGTTGCCCAAAACCCGGTTCAATTCACCGTCCTGCAGCTGGATGCGTACTTGCTCCGATTGCTGGATCTCCTGCAAAGGCTGCGATTTGGCCGTGCGGGAAGTATTGGTGGAAAAAGCAACCACCTGGGAGAGGTTTTTCTCTACGATTTCTTCGACGAAGGTATTCCACTCCGTACACGACGGGCATTTACCGAGCCATTTCGGTGTTTGGTAACCGCAGTTCTGGCAAAAAAAAGCTGTTTTGACTTTGGACAAGGTGAATTTGCTAATGAGGGTTAAAATTACAAAATCGGATTTAAATTAGTACATTAATTTATATATTTGATCCAATTAACCTTAAATCACAAGATGAAAAAACTATTCGTATTAGCTTGTTCGGCTTTCGTTGTTGCATGCTCGACTGAACATGGGAAAAATGACAACTCGCACCTGCGTGAAAACACGACAACGGAAAGTGAAAACGAAGAAGAAGTTGTGACGGTGGAAAAAGAGCCTGCCAACGGAGTTGCCATCGCTGCCCAGCATATTCATGGTTGTTTTTACAAATACGATCCGGCAGCGGAGAAATCGATGGAAGAATACCTGGCGGCCGATAGTATTAAAATCACAACCGAACATTCGATCAGCGGTGACATAGAAGTTGTGTATTTAAGCGGTAAAAAGAAAATGCAATTTTTCATACAGCCTAAAAAGCTGCACCCATATACCAACCGCAAAAAAACGAAGTACCTGCGTGAAAAAGGCGATTGCGCTGAATTTGAGCCGGAAGGTTTGCTCCACAACACCCTGTATATTCAAAAGCTTTGTTTTAAAAGAGATAAGGAGCAGTTACTGCTTTCCGAAATCTTCTTACTGGATGGCGATTAAGGGCTAATGTGTTAATACTTTAATATGCTAATGCGGGAATTAGAATCTAATTAACACATTAAAGTATTAGCACATTAACAAATTAAGATTTCTTATTCACGACATGAAAACAAGCCTGGTTCATCTCATAAGTCACAAAGCAGCGGTTCTGTTCGCGGAATTCGTTCAGGGTTTCGGCCAGGATGTCGCGTAGGTAAGCGATTTCGGCTTCGCTCAGGCTTTTTTCGGTTACAAACTCATTGTGTGCCAGGTCGAAAGTCGTGCCGTGCAGGTGTGAGCTGATCCGGAGCGAATTGCGGTTGCGTCGCATCAGGCGTTTTACGGTGCTTTCCGTGCGCAGGAGCGAAGTTACCAGGATGCGCGCATTGCGGAAAGAAGTATTCCGTATTTTTTCCCGGAAGCGTTTACCCACATCATCCAGCAGGGCTTTGGCGTCTTTGGTGAGGAAGGCATAACTGTGAAAAAGCGAATCCACGACATAAACATCAGAGCTGTCCACCAGCAGGAGCTTTTTATCCAGATAATAGGAACGGATTTCATCCTTGGTCTTGATCACATCGCCAAATTTCTGGTAGGCCGAATTCCAAATGTAATCGCGGTAACGGTCGTTCAGCTGGGAGGCAAGCGGGCGGTACTCCTCGCATGTCTCCGCTTCGAATTCATGAAAGGCTTTATTAAAAGAAGTGTTCCGGAAAGAAGGCCACACGCGGGAAAGCTGCTCTTCCATAAACGAAGGATGGGTGTAAAATGCGCAAACCAGTACGAAGCCGCCGATCAGCATGCTGAACAGCAGGAATTTACCCATCCCCCAGAAGATTTTTCTCACACGCACCGTACTTGTTATTTTAATCACATAGACATATAGAGTGTTTAAACATGTTTTACAGGTGATTAAAGTTTACATAGAAAATAACCTATTGTGGTCTGAAATTCACCTTACTTTCACTCATAGCTTCTATGTGTCTATGTGTTTGAATATTTTATACCCCCTTGTTTTGTTAAAACCATTATCCAAAAAAAGAGCCAACCCCTCGTTGGACGGATTGACTCGATCTGTATGCAAGTTTCGTGCCTTACAGGATCAGCATCGCGTCACCGTAAGAATAGAATTTGTATTTTTCTTTAATCGCCGTTTGGTAAGCTTCCACCATCAGCTCGTGGCCCATAAACGCCGAGATCATCATCAGCAGGGTCGAAAGCGGGGTGTGGAAATTCGTCACCAGGCAATCCGCAATCGAAAAATCGTAAGGCGGATAAATAAATTTGTTGGTCCAGCCGTCAAAGGTTTTCAGCGTTCCTTCCGTTGACACCGAAGTTTCGATGGCACGCATGGCGGTTGTCCCGATGGCGCACACTTTCTTTTTGGTCGTGATAGCCTTGTTTACGGTATCCACGCATTTTTGATCGATGATCACCTGCTCAGAGTCCATTTTGTGCTTTGTAAGGTCTTCCACTTCTACCGTTCGGAAAGTTCCGAGGCCCGTGTGGAGCGTCAGCTCGGCAAAGTTTACGCCCTTCAGCTCGAGGCGCTTCATCAGCTCGCGGGAAAAGTGAAGGCCGGCAGTTGGTGCCGCAACGGCGCCTTCCACTTTTGCAAAAATCGTCTGGTAGCGTTCTTCGTCTTCCGGTTCAACCTGGCGCTTGATGTATTTCGGGAGCGGGGTTTCACCCAGCTCGGTGATTTTTGCTTTGAAATCCTCGTAAGGGCCGTCAAACAAAAAGCGCAGCGTGCGGCCGCGGGAAGTCGTGTTGTCGATCACCTCCGCAACCAGGGAGTCGTCATCGGTAAAGTACAGTTTGTTACCGATCCGGATCTTGCGCGCCGGGTCAACCAATACATCCCAGAGGAGGCTTTCGCGGTTGAGCTCGCGCAGGAGGAACACTTCGATTTTTGCACCGGTTTTTTCCTTGTTGCCATACATACGGGCCGGGAAAACCTTGGTGTTGTTCATAATCATGACGTCGCCGTCGGAGAAATAATTGATAATGTCTTCGAAGAGTTTGTGCTCAATTTTACCTGTGCTGCGGTGAACAACCATCAGGCGGGCTTCATCGCGGTGGTCGTGCGGGTATTCTGCAATCAATTCTTCAGGTAAGTCGAAGTCAAACTCCGAAAGTTTCATTTTGCTCATGCGGTCTTTTGTTTAATCCAAAAAAGCACAAAATTACATAAAAAGTTGATACTTTTCCAAATGATTCGGCCTAAAAAACAGATTAAATGTGTTTGACAAAAAATGTAACGCAAAGCTGGTAAAAGGGATCGCAAAGAGCCACAAAGTTTAAAGTAAACTAAAGAATTGATCTTTGCGTCCTTTGCGCCAAACTTCGCCTGCTTTGCGTCCAAAAACAGCTTTATTCCGCGTTGATCCGGGCTAAAATCTCGTCGACGGTCAGCGCATTTTTGATGTCGTTGGCGCCCGATCTTGTGCGGCGAAGGGCAATGAGTGTTCCGCCCGAA
>CBINGV010000092.1:0-12725 GCA_966250255.1 uncultured Flavobacteriales bacterium
GCAAAAACATTTTTTCGAAAATGGGCCTGCAGCCTACGGACAAGGAAGAAACGGAGCCGGTCAATTCCTTTTTTCACCGCAAAGTGAACTGGCAGAATTATTTTCGCTATAAAAAAGACCGAACCTACGTTTACCTGGCAGGTTTGTATAAGCTGCGACCCAGCCGTACCTCGCGGCATTATCACAAAGAGGCGCTGGAAAAAGAGTTACGCCAGAGCCAAATAAGCTCTTCCTTTTTTGAGTTCATCACGGTTTTTGCCTTTTTCATCATCGGTGTGTTCCGCGAGCACCCGCTGCTGGATTTACCGGCCGGAATGAGCATGGTGATGCTGATTACAATTGTCATGATGATCATCAGCGTGATGACTTCCTGGCTGTATTACTGGACTTATCCCGTACTGATCCTGTTGCTGGTGGTCATGAATGTGCTGAGCAAGCATACGCCCCTGTTCCAGTATAAAAATTACGCTTATGGCCTGCGTTACGATGAGCACAGCTGTGTGCCTTATAACCTGAATGTGCTTGAAAACCAATCGAGCAATGAGGTGGCGATCAACCAGTCGAAGCGCAATTACATCCAGATCCTGGAAAAATGGAAAACCAAGATGAACACCGAAAAACCCAAGTTGGTTATCGTGATGACTTCCGGTGGCGGCTCGCGCAGCGCCTTGTGGACTTTCCAGGTCTTACAGCATTTGGACGAATCCATTTACGGCGGTTTTACCAAACACATCCAGATGATCACGGGTGCCTCGGGCGGTATGATCGGAGCTTCCTATTACCGTTCGCTTTACCTCGAAAAGCTGAAAGGAAACAGCATTTCCCTGAGCCATCGCAAATACAACAGTTACATTGCGGAAGACCTGCTGAACCGGCTTTCGTTCAGCGCTTCGTCCAACGATATGTTCTTCCGCGTCAAGAGCTTTTCCTACAACGGGCAGGAATACACCAAAGACCGCGGTTATTCCTTTGAAAAAGACCTTGACGAAAATACGGAGGGCGTGATGAACCATAAGCTGAGCTATTTCAGGCCTTACGAAGAAAATGCACACATTCCGCTGATGATTTTCAGCCCGACGGTCGTAAACGATGGCCGCCGCCTGCTGATCAGTACACAGCGCCTGACTTTCCTGTGTTCCGGGAAAAATGCCTCAGGTAACCTGACGAACATGTATGAAAACGTGGATTTCCGTACTTTATTCCGGCGCAATTCCGATGTGCGCTTTTTGTCTGTTCTGCGCATGAGCGCCACTTTCCCGCTGGTACTGCCGATGGTTTCCTTGCCGACCAAACCGGAGATGCATGTGATGGATGCCGGGATCCGGGATAACTATGGCGGAAAGCTCACGATGGAATACCTCTATGCACTGGAAGACTGGATCCGGGAAAATACTTCGGGTGTGATCATCGTAAAGATCCGCGACACAAAGAAAATCCTGAAAGGGGAAACGCTCCACAAAGTATCGCTTTTCAATCGCTTTACGCTGCCTTTCGGGAATATGTACGACAATTTCCCACGCACCCAGGATTTTGACCAGGACGAATTGTTTAAGTTAGGTGTACAGGGCTTCGATTTCCCGGTGGACCTGGTGATCTTCAACCTGCGCGAAAGCAAAAAAGACCGGATTTCTTTATCGTGGCACCTCACTTCGAATGAGAAGCACAAGATTGAAAAAGCGCTCAAAAGCGAAAGTAACCGCCTGGCCACCAAACAGCTGATCCAGCTGTTGCAGTAAGCTTATTCTATTCTCAGGTATTTAGCCAGTTGCGCGGCGTCTTTCACTTCGGCTGTGATATTTTTCATCTGAAAGGTATAAGTGCCGGATTTGGAGATGTTCATGCGCTTCAATTCTTCTTCCGAAATACAGAATAGTTGCTTGTTCGCCGTGTAAATCAGCAGGATGTTACGTCCCATGGCATTTAAAACGATTTGCCCGGGTGCGAAAGAAATGGCGCCGTTAATGTCGAGGTCGATCATAGAAACAGAGCGGAAGCTGCTTATTTTTTGTCCTTTTTCGTCCACGAAATCTCCCTGAATTTCCAGGGGATTTATGACCCTTTTGGCCTGATCACAGTTGTACACCCCGAATTTAGGGCAGCTGAGGTCGCTCACCTGGTTAGGGTTGAGTTTCCCGGTAAATTTATTCAGGTCACTTTTCAAATTGGAATTGCGTGTGCTGTCAGTTCCCATGCTTAAAAAATAATTCAGGCTATCCCGTATAATTTCTTGTTTCCGCTGTTCCGAAGTCATGGGGTTGAAGGATTTGGGGATCGGGTAAGTTTGATCGTCCACAAAGGAATGGCTTCGCACCCCCTGCAGGGAGTCTGGCTCCTGGCTTGGTTTGAAAATCGTAGCCAGTTTTTGCGAAAAGCTCTTTTTCTTTTTTTCACGGAAAGGCTTCAGGCGAAGATAAACCGGGGTGATTTCGTCTTTAACGACCGTTACTCTTGGAACCGTCAGGTTCACATGATCGTTGGAAGAAACGACCATCCGGTATTGCCCGGTTACCACATCTTTCAGGAAGCAATTGGAATCCGTATAAGCCAGGTGATAGCCATCCCGCTGGCCCCTGCGCAGAGGAATCAGTTCAACACCCGTAATTTCGAGGTCTTTTCCTGTCAGCGCACTTTTTGAATGAATTTCGATAACGCCATGCGCCTTGGATTTGGACCTGCGGCTGACCGGTTTTTGGTTCTTTTTGTCAGCGCTGCCGTCTGCCTTTTCCCGGGTTTGCTCCTTCTTTAAGCCCCGGTAGCTGATTGCCCGTTTTTTGCTCCAGGTGCCGTTTTCATCGAGGGCAAAGAAAAAGCAATCATCCAGTTGGGAAGTCACATTGTAATCAACCATCAATTCATGCTGGTCTTTGATCCGGAGTTCCTTGCCTTTCTGAAAAGCCCGGATTTCGAACATGCCGGCCGAATTGAACACATATTCCGTCTGGTTCTCCACAAAGGTCATGGGAATGCCGGAGAATGCCATTTGAGCGGCATTCCGGTATTCCCGGTAGCGGATCTCAACCTCTCCCTGTATAGAATTGCCGTATGCGTCTTCCAGGCTGTTGGCTGTGAATCGGACCAGTGATTTTGAGTCGATCATCTCAAAGACGGTGTCCCGTTCGCTGTTGACCATTATGGAGTGAAAACCCAGTGAATAAGGGTTAGTTGTATCTTTTGGCTTTTGAATTCCCATTTTCCCGGCTTCGGAGGAGGCAACTGTTGTCGTTTGCGTTCCGCGGTTTTGGCCCGGGATTATTTTTTCTTCGGAAATTGCGGTGCTTTCTGTTTCTTTCTGCGGCTGGTTTGCCGGCTGCTGGACCGGGATGTTTTTTTCCTGGGCCTTGTTATGTTTCGCCGGTGTTTTATCCTGGGAGTAAAACGAAATCAGGTAAGTCACCGTTCCGGCTGCAAATAAGGTGATGGCGCCCAGCAGCGAATTGAGGTAAATCTTGCGTGGGGTCCAGCGCGGCTTAGGCTCCGGTGTGGGACTTAAACCGGCATGAAATGCCAGTACTTCCTGGTGAAAGGCCCTCAAGCGGATGGCATCAACAAGCTGCTTCTGTGTTTCCACCTGTTGGGCTAAACCCGGATCGGCCGTCATGGTTTCTTCGAAAACAGCGCGCTCGCCGGCGGTCATTTTGCCTGCCAGGTATTTTTCAATGGCTTCGATATGTTTTAATTCGGCTCTCATAACAATCAATTAAAAATGGATCATCTGGCTTTTCACCATGCTTTTGGCCCGCTCCAGGCATTTATATTTCTGCACTTTGGCAGTGTCCACGTTTTTGTAGTCCAGGGCTTGGGCAATTTCCTCCATCGTTTTTTTCTGGTAATAAAAAAGCGTCAGGATCTCATTGCATTTTTCACCCAGCTGGCTCAAAACTTCATCCATAGCTTTATGCTGTGCATCTTCTTCGGTGAAATCCGGCGAATCGGCTGCGATTTCGACCTGATTAAAGGAACCGGTCCGGTTATTTTTGCGCAGTTGGTCTTTCCAAAGGTATTTGGCTATACTGAAAAGATAGGTGGAGGCCGCGCAGCTCAGCGTGAAATCTTCCTTTTGAGCATTCCGGTAAAAGATCAGCAGGCTTTCCTGGAAAATATCGCGCGCATCTTCCTTTGTTCCGCCATGCTGCCTGATAAACTGGTCTACGGAAGGAAAGCCTTTATAGAGCTCACGGAGTGCTTCCTGGTTTTGTCCGCCCCGAAGCTGCTGTATGATTTTATCTTTTTCCATGTGTATAGTCTATACCCGGTTAATGGTATAACGTTCGAAAGGTAACCCTTAAATAGGAAAAAAAACTAAAATAAATGAAATTTTGGAAAAAGAAAACCCGGATTTCCCTTTCGTATAAAGGGTTTTGGGCCACGAAAAAAAATGTAAAAAATTTTACGGGCTGTTAACCGGCAGGGATGAATTTCGGATTGACCGGGAATTCTTCCAGGAGCGCTTCGATTTTGGCATTTTCTTCTTCAAAAAAGACCAGTTTCTGGCATTTGGCAATGCTTTCGTTGAGGCGCAGGATCGGGGTTAAGCCGCCGGCCGCCACAATCGGGTTAGCATCCAGCAAAGAAAGTATTTTGAGGTTTTGCAAGCCGATCCCGTTTTGGAAATAGAGCTCACAAATGCGTTTCGGGTTGCCGATGACGATGTCGCAGCCATGATAGAGGTCAATCCGCTGCTGCACTTTTTTGCCTTTATCATGCGTCACAATGGTCACCAGGCCGGTAAATTTCGCCAGTTTATTGATCAGCTCTTCGAGTTTCAGGCAGCTGTCCAGGTCGCTGCACATCACGATGGCGCGGGGAAGCAATTCGTTCTCATTGGCTGGGACCCGGTCGATGAGGTAAAGTGCGTGAAGCAGGATGATTTCGCTGGTTTCAAAAGCTTCCAATACAAAGTCCTGGCCGCTTTTCAGCGATTTAAGCAAGGCCAGCAGCTCTTCGGAAAGCTCCGGAATGCCGTTTTGGGCCAGCTTGAGGCGGAAATCGTCGGACAGGATGGAAAGGGACATGCGCTTATTTTTTGCGGCTCAATTCTTTGACAAACTCGTTATCCACTTTATCGATCACAAAGCAGTTGGAATAATCCGTTTTGCGGTCGGCCCGCAGGGAGCAGATTTTTTTCTGCATGCGGATGTTTTTGATCTTGAGGTAATACTTGTATTTCGGTAATTCGAGAATGATCTTGTTGTTGCGGATCTCAAATTTTCCTTCGTCTTCGGAATTCATCCAGAAACCGTATTCTTTCAGGCGGTAGGTGCTGTCTTTCAATAAGGTAAGCGTAGACGGGCGCTGGATGTTTTCGCCGCCATTTTGCGTAGCCACCAGGATAATTTGCTTGTCGGAAACGCCGTGGAGGTAAAAAGTCGGGTTGAAGAACACCGAAACCAAAGGCAGCAGGACGAGCAGCACAAAAACAAAGGTTTTGCCCTTATCACGGCTTTTGTCTTTCAGGAAACCGTAAAAAAGGAACAGCAACACAAAATAAATGATCGTTACGAGCGAAAAAAGGATGTATTGGAGAAAACCTTCCAGGAAAAAACCAAGCTCGAGCAACACGAAGCTGAGAATGCTGATAATGAAAATGGATTTGAGTGATTTCATGCTGTTTTTATCGGGTATTTAAAGAGCAAAATGCGCAAAATTTGTACCAAAGATAGCTATTTTTTCCTTACTGACAACGGTTTAGCGTCAACTAGGTAGCGGATTTCCTGAACTTTAAGTGCCAGAGCAGGTACAAACAGGCAAGCACCGCGAAAAACATCCCGAAAAAGAAAGTGGGGAACACGGTTTTGAAACTGTTGTCATAAAGCAGGGTGGTGGCAAAAGAACCGAGCATTACCCCGAATTCCATAGCAATAAACATCGTTCCGGCACCTACGCCGCGCCGGTCTTCCGGGGAAAGGTCGGCTGTCCAGGCAAAAAGTGTGGGGCTGGAAATCCCGGTTGCCAGTCCGAAAATAATGGCGCCGATGGTATAGGAAAGCTGTCCGCCGGCTGTCCCGATCAGGTACATGCTAAGGGCTAGGATCGCAAAACCGAAAACGAGGGTTTGCCGCCGCCCGATAATATCCGAAAGGCGGGCCGTAAAGAGGCGCAGCACAATGGTAGAGCAGACGTAAAACATAAAAAACCAGCCCTTGTTGGCAATGTGCAGGAAGGTCGACATTTCGGCCGACATCACGAAAACAATACCGGAGCAGGTGGCCGAAAAGAACATGACCATAGCGGACGGCAATACATTACGTTCAAAAACATCGCCCCAGCGAACGGACAAGTGGCGGGGCTCAAAGGATACCGGTGTTTCAAGCGTTTCCTGGACGGAAAAGAGCAGCAGGCTCGACAATAGAGCCAGCGCGCAGGCCGTGAAAAACAAGCCCTGGATCCCCACATAACGTACCACCAGAAAACTGCAGGCCCAGCCGGCGCCAATCCCCAGTGAAATAAAGGTGCCCCACAGGCCCATGCCGGCACCGCGGCGGTTTTCGGGAAGCAGGTCGGTAATCAGGGCGGTGGCGCCTGTGGGCGTAAAACCGGCACTAAAGCCATGGAGAAAACGCAAAACAAGGAAGAAAAAAACGGTCTGCGAAAGCGGGTAGAGCACACTGACCAGGGCACATACGAAAATCCCGAAATACATGACGCGTTTGCGGCCGATATAATCCGATAATTTCCCTGAAAAAGGACGGGAAAGTGCCGCAGAAATGGTGAAAATCGTAATGATGAGGCCTTTTTGGTTTTCGCCCCCGAGGCCGGTGATAAAAGCATTCAGTTCCGGCAGGATGAGGTTGAAGCTCGTGGTGAAGAGGAACATCGATACACAGGCCAGCCAGAAATTGGAAGAATAGGCTTTCATTTAAATGGAGAATGTAGAATGGAAAATTGCTTGCACATTTCCCTCCTGGAGGAGGGATTAAAGGGAGGCGACTCACTGTAATAATCAATTGAAAAGAGATTCACCCTCCTTAGTCCTCCCTCAAGGGAGGAAACAGAATTCTCCAGTCTCAATTTTTAATTATTTCGTGAGCTCTTTGAAGACTTCCTCGAGGGATTTTTCTTCCTTACGGAGGGTCAGCGTCAGTAAATCGTTTCGTTGGGCGAAAGCAGCCACGGCCTTGCGCAGGTCTTCCGGTAAATCGGATTCGATCAGCCAGCTGTTTTCATTTTCGAGCGCCTGTACTTTGGAAACGCCTTCGATTTTGGAAAGCTGGCTCTTGGTAACCGCCCGGTCGAATTCGACGTAAACAACCTGGAGGTTGACTTCGTGCTGCAGGTTTTCCGGCAGGTCGTCGGCCACAATCTGTCCGCGCTTGATGATGATCACCCGGTCGCAGATGGCTTCTACTTCCTGCATGATGTGCGTGGAAAGCATCACGGTTTTCTGTTTCCCGATCTGCTTGATCAGCTCGCGGATTTCCACCAGTTGGTTCGGGTCGAGGCCCGAGGTCGGCTCATCGAGGATCAGCACTTCCGGGTCGTGGATAATCGCCTGTGCAAGTCCCACACGCTGGCGGTAACCCTTGGAGAGCATACCGATCTGCTTGTTTTGCTCCACTTCGAGACCCACTTGTTTGATCATTTCATCGACACGCTGTTTGAGATTCGGCACTTTGTAGATTTTGCCAACGAACTCGAGGTATTCGCGCACGTACATGTCCAGGTAAAGCGGGTTGTTTTCCGGCAGGTAGCCGATTTTACGGCGCGTTTCGAGGCTGTCGAGATCAACCACCGAGCCGCACACTTTGACTTCGCCTGATGAAGCAGGAATAAAACCGGTGATGATTTTCATCGTGGTTGATTTTCCGGCTCCGTTTGGCCCCAGAAACCCGACGATTTCGCCTTTGTTAATGGTAAAGGATACATCGTGAACAGCAGCCTGCTCGCCGTAAAATTTCGTAAGATTTCTGACTTCTATAGACATGACAATCGATTGAAGCGCGAAGTTACGAATTTATTTGAATGGAACAAGGTGGCCGGGCGGGAAGTCCGCTTAAATTGCTTCAAAGCGTTTCAGCTCGTCTTTGGAGAACTTCCATTCGGGTGTAATTAATTCATCCCCAAAGTCGAGGTCAAACCAGGGGCTGAGGCCGGCATCATTCGGGTTTTTGAGTACCTGGATTTCCTGGGCGGGCATGTAGCTTTGCGCCAGCATGAATACTTTCCGTTTGCTTTTCGGATCGATGGCCATGTCGACAACAATCACGGCGTGCCCGGGAGAGCCGCCGCGGATGAAAACGTCACCGATCTGCATCTCGCTGTATTTGACCGGCTTGAGCTCGGCGCTCAGGGAAAGGGTTCCGGCGTAAGCGAAGACCGTTTCGAGGTATTTCCAAAAGCTTTCGTAAGTATCGGAGGGGTTCATCATTTCGATCCAGGAAACCTTGTTGCCGTCAACGGAAATGCGTTTGCCGCTGCGCCATTCGGAATAATCCGCCCGGAAACCGTTGGTGAAATTAAAATGGATGTCTTTGTATAATTCCTGTTTGAACAGGTATTCGGCCCGCAGGCGCATCACGGCATCGGCGCATTGGTGTAAGTCTTTTTTGCCGATCGGCAGGTCAACCACGGCGGCATAAACCGGCTTTTTTTTCTCAGAGCCGTCAAACAAAAGCACGGGACTTCCGGGCGCTTTTAAGGGAAGCAGCCGCAAATAGGCTCCAAAACTGTTTTCGGCGAGCGTGTCCCGGATGTAGTTTTGGGGAGTAACGAAGCGTGTTTCGAGTGTTTTTCCGTCGCCGTGGACCAAGTGATTGGTTCTGGTTCCGCAAGAGAGGAGGAAAAGCACAACAGCCAGGGGGAAAATCTTTTTCATGGTGTTTAGAATCCGGTGTTTTACAAAAATAGCAAAAGATCGGAAAGTTTTCGTTTTCCCTGCAACTTATTGCCGGATTCGTCCTGCTTTGTTTTAACTTTGTGATTCATAATCAGCAAAAAAGAAAATGAAAACATCAAAGACAGCATTGATTACCGGGGCTTCAAACGGAATCGGTTATGAGCTCGCCCTGATTCACGCCAAAGCAGGCGACAACCTGGTTTTGGCCGCCCGCAGTGAAAACAAATTGCAGGAGATGAAAAAGCAGCTGGAGCAGGATCACGGAATTTCGGTGGACATACTGGCAATTGATCTCTCCAACCCGGCCAGTGCTGAACAGCTTTACGCCTTTACCCGTGAAAAGGAAATTTTTGTGGATTACCTGGTGAATAATGCAGGTTTCGGTGATTTTGGCTTTTTCCATGAGGCTGACTGGAAAAAGACGAATGCGATGATCCAGCTGAATATAACGGTGCTGACCCGTCTGACGCAGTTGTACCTGCAGGACATGGTCAAAGCCCGGAAAGGGAAAATCATGAATGTGGCTTCGACAGCTGCTTTTCAGCCCGGCCCGACTATGGCGGTATATTATGCAACAAAAGCGTTTGTGCTCCATTTTTCGGAAGCCATCGGTAACGAGGTGAAGCCTTACGGAATTACGGTAACGGCGCTTTGTCCGGGGGCAACGGAAAGCGGGTTCCAGGCGGCCGCATCCATGGAGAACAGCAAGCTGGTCAAAGACCGGAAATTGCCTTCATCCAGAGAAGTGGCGATGTATGCCCATAAGGCAATGATGAAAGGGAAAGCAGTGGCGATCCATGGTTTTATGAACGCATTGATGGCCAATGCGGTGCGCTTCTTTCCAAGATCCTGGACGGTGAAGATTGCGCGTAAGGTGCAGGACGCTAAGTAAAATATTGAATGATAAGTGATAAATGATGAATTGTTAATTCTTCATTCTCCATTCTCCATTCTCCATTTTTCATTTTTTAACCACTTTCCGGATAATCACCTGGTCGGGGTAATAGATTTTCAGGAAGTAAGTCCCTCTTTTCAGGTGATTGGCATCAATGACATTGGTGCGGTTCACAGAAAGTACTTTCTGGTATTGTTCGGTATAGATTTCAATTTTGCTGATCGTTTCGGTTTCCGATTCGTTTTTGCCTGTGATAAAAATCTGCTCGTTAAAAGGATTCGGGTAAACCCCAACGCCGGAAATGGAAACTTCCGGTAAATCCTGGCCGAAGGAAACACTCACGAGGAAAAAGGACAAAATGAAAAAAACTGCTTTCATGATCAATTGTTGGTACTCCTCTAACGAATAGCATGCCAAATAGTTACGTTCGCATAAGAATTTAGCAAAAAAATAACGTTTTGAATGGGAAATTGTCACCCCTCTGTGTCTCCCCTCAAGGGGAGAAAATTCTCCATGCTCCGTTCTCCATTCTTCATTTTCCACTCTTCATTTTCCATTCTATTTGTATCTTTGCAGCGAAAATTGAGATTATGAGATACGATGTTGCAATTGTTGGCGGAGGAATCGTTGGTGCGGCCACCCTGTATAAGCTTCAGTATAAATACCCGGAACTGAACCTGGTGCTGATTGAAAAGGAAAAATTGCTGGCCGATCATCAAACGGGACATAATTCAGGGGTGATCCACTCGGGCTTGTATTATACGCCGGGATCGCTGAAAGCCAAAAATTGCGTTGCGGGCCGCCACGAGCTGGTTGCCTTTGCCAAAGAACACAACATCGACCACGATATTTGCGGAAAAGTTGTCGTAGCGACCAAGGAAAGCGAATTGCCTTTCATGGAAAAAATCTTCAATAATGGAATTGCGAACGGGATCGAAGGGATTGAGAAAATCGATGCGAATCGCATCCGGGAAATTGAGCCGCATGTGCGCGGAATTGCCGGGATTTGGGTGCCTTGCACGGGAATTATCGATTTTCGCGGCGCGACCGAAAAAATGGTGGAGCTGGCCCTGGCCAAAAACCCGAACAGCAAGCTCATGCTGGAACACGAGGTTACGGATGTTCAAAAACACGCAGATCATTCCACGATCATTACGAATAAAGAAACAGTAGAGGCTTCGTATGTTGTTTTTTGCGCCGGTTTGCAGGCTGATCGCCTTGCGCGCAAAGACGGGGTGAAACTCAAAGAAAAAGTGGTGGGCTTCCGCGGTGATTATTACGAATTGACCGACCAGGCCAAGCACAAGGTGAAAAACCTGATCTACCCGGTGCCGAACCCGGAATTTCCCTTTCTGGGCGTGCATTTTACGCGCATGACCAATGGCGATACGGAATGCGGTCCGAATGCGGTCTTTACCTTCAAGCGTGAAGGCTATGGGAAAACCGATTTCTCCTTCCGCGATACCTGGGATGCGCTGACTTACAAAGGTACCTGGAAATTGTTCTTTAAAAACATGAAGTACGGGATCGATGAGTACCGCCGTGCCTTCTCTAAAAAGTTATTCCTCAAAACCTTACAGGGACTCATTCCCGACCTGACGATGGACGATATCAAACCGGGCAGGGCAGGAGTGCGCGCTTTGCTGCTCCGCGATGACGGCGACACGCGTGACGATTTTCGCATCGAGTACCACGGGAATTCTATTCACGTGCTGAACGCTCCTTCACCGGCGGCAACGGCTTCGCTGGCGATTGGCGGTTACATTGCCGACGAAGCGGAGAAACACTTTAAGTTGAGTTAATAAGTTAGTAGTTTCGGAGTTCGTAGTTTTTTAGTTGGGAGTGGCGTAGCTTTCGCTGATGATTTTTTGGCGGTGCTGCTCTCCCCAGCGGAGCATGGCGTCCAGTACTTCGGAGAGCGTTTCGCTGTAAGGAGTCAGCGCATATTCAACGGTGATGGGCTTGGTGTTGCAAACCGTGCGGCTGATCAGGCCATTCATTTCCAATTCCTGCAATTCTTTCGATAAAATACGGGGCGTAATGCCTGCTTCACGGGACAATTCCCGGAATCGTTTTTTGCCATCCCTCAGAACCGCAAGCAGGACCAGTTTCCACTTTCCGCCCACCACATCCAAGGTATCCCGAATCGCCAGCCGGGCCCTTTTACATTCATTTTCGCTGTGCATAGTATTCTTTTTGTAATCGGTATCCTTTTTGTAACAGATTACAAATGTATATCAATTTAAAAATTAACACATGATGTCAGAAAAAACAATCAAAACAAGCGGATGGATTTTAAGCATTTTATTGGCTATGCTCTTCGCACTCAGTGCCTTTTTTAAAATCTCGCAAAATGAAACGGCTATTTCCCAGGCTGTGGCCATTGGCCTGGATGCCAAAACTTACCTGGTGATTGGGGTTGTGGAAGCCATCGCGCTCATTCTCTTTTTGATCCCACGAACAGGTTTATTGGGTTCGTTGCTGCTGATCGCGTATATGGGCGGTGCCATTGCAACTCACCTGCAGCACCAGCAGCCGATCGGGATGACCGTATTGATCGAAGCTTTGCTTTGGATCACCTTGCTGCTCCGCTTCCCGGACCTGCGAAGACCTTTGCTTTTCAGAGGTTTATAAGTTGATGGTTTCGGAGTTAGTCGTGCACTTGGAAACTACTAACTCCGAAACTACTAACTCGTCAATTCACTTTAAACTTACAGTATTTAATCACCGAGCCTTTGGCGGTAAAGAGTTTTTCGTAATGTGTTTTGATGTGGAAGATATCTTTCGTCACCGGGTCGAGCTCCTGGCTCATATCATTGTATAAATCCCAGGTGGATTCGAGCAAGTTGTAGTTGTGTTCTTTGATTTCCTCCAGGGTGGATTCGAACAGCAGGTCGCTGTCGGTTTTGAGGTGAACGATACCTCCCGGTTTCAGGACCTGGCGGTAACGATCGATAAATAATTTGGAGGTCAGTCGCTTACGCGGCTTTTTGGGTT
>CBINGV010000093.1:0-12413 GCA_966250255.1 uncultured Flavobacteriales bacterium
AAGTGAATTCAGCTATCACAGTGAAGATAACGACTGTTTTGCCTACATCCGGATCGGGAAGGATGACCGGGGAGGCTATTTCGCGACCCTGAGCAAAAACTGCAACGGAAAATTCCCGGATATTATGGCAAAAGACTTCCCGGCGCTTTGGGAAAAGCGATAAGACGATTCCCGCTGATCAAAAAATAAACCGATGAAAAATTATATAAAACCGTTCTTCCTCGCATTCGTTCTCTGTGCCTGCTCACAGGAAACGGCTCCTGAAGCTCCCGAAACCGTAGAGGTTCCCGAAAAAACAGAAACAGCGCCCGAAATTGTACCGGCAGACAGTGCAGCAGCCGTGTCCCCGGATTACTCGGCAGAATTCATGAAGGGTTTCCGGGAATTGCAGCGACACCCGGATATGAAAAACCTGCGCCTCGAAAAAAACAAGATCATTGATGACGGTTTTGAAGTGGAATTCCCGGATTTTCCACCTAAAAACCAAAGCTTTACTTTCCTGGAAGAAGAGGGAAAACAAAAACTGAGCCTGGTGTTTGAACGGGTGAATTATACCTCCGTTCGTTACAGCGCAAAGCTCATCATTTTCGGGAAACAGGAAATCCTGGAAGGCTTTGCCCACCTGAATTCCGGTTTTTTCCTGGGAGCAGAATCCGAAACGGGGGAAAACGGGGAGCTGATCTTTGTGACGGAGTTCAGCGACCAATCCGGGAAGTATTACTTAACGATCGAGGTGTATGACCCGGAAAGCACCGGCCGCAATTACCGGGCTAAAATCCAGACAGACCGTTTCGGTATCAATGGACACAAAACCCTGGAATCTATGCTCAACTACCACCCCAGGCCGGATTAATCGATCATCAGGCGGGTGCTTTTTATTGCTTCATCGCTAAGCAGCTGAACGGTATATAAGCCTGCACTCAGCTGCGGCCGGATATGTTCGCCGGAATAAGCCGGGAAAGCGTTTTCATGTACCAGTTTACCCCCCAGGTCAAACACCCGGATTTCGACCTTTTTACCGAGGTAATCCTGCGCGAGCTGAAAGCCTGTTGACGCCGGGTTCGGGAAAAGCAGGGCTTCGGGAAGCATCTTTTCGTCCAGCCCGTTATACCAGCTTTTATCGTGAAATTTGACGACGAAAGTATTCGTATTTCCCTGGCGTTCTTCCTGGTGGGCTCCCGGAGTGGTAATGCCGTTATCAGACCTGGAGATCCCGCACAGGTAAAAATTGCCGTTGTTCCCAAAATGGATGTAGCCGTAATGTTCATTTTTGGAGCCTCCGTAATAACTGGCCCAAAGCCGGTGACCCGAAGGATCGAATTTCACAAAAAACAAATCCGTGATCGAATCCGAAGCCAGGTTTTCGCGGTAACAGCCATCGGAGGCCATGTGGTCCGAATCGGTATAGCCGCTTACCAGGACATTACCTGCTGCATCCACATCAACGCCGTAAATTTCCTCGTGGCGCGTGCCGCCGTAATAGGTCGACCAAAGCCGTTGGCCATCCGGGCTGAATTTGGCAACAATACCGTCGTAAGTCATTTCGGAAAGCACTTCGCTTTGAAAGGCCCCGGGGCTGGCGATGCTGTCCGAGGTGCTTTCTCCCACCAGGTAAATATTGTCCTGGCTATCCACGAAACCATTGTACAGCAAATCGCTTCCATACCCACCGAAATAAGTGGACCAGTTGAGCTGCCCGTTCGGATCAAACTGGGCAAGGCTATAGGCGTCCCAACCCGGCAGGCTAGCCTGAAAAGCATTCGGGCTTGCAATCTGTGTATGCGAATTCGTCTCCCCGATCAGGGCGATGTTTCCCTGCGAATCAAAGCGGCAGATATTGGCCCTCCCGGAATCGTTTCCTTCCCCGCCAAAATACGTGGACCACAGCAAAAAACCATCCGCCGAAAATTTCATCAGGAGCTGGTCGCTGCTCCCAAAATTTTCGGTCCCGTAAACGCCAGTTGTGGCCAGGCCGGTTTCCTGGGTAGCCCCGCAAACGATCACTTCGCCTTGCTCATTGATGTCGCAGCCTAGTTGTGAAAGATAGGGAAAATAAGACGCCCGGATGAGCTCCCCCTCCGTATCAAATACAGCAAAAAACGATCGGTTTGTTCCGCTGACGGCTGGCGTATAATTGCTGTTGAAAGCAAAATTGCCGGTCGAACCGGTCGTACCGGCCAGGATGATCCTCCCGTTACTGTAGGCCAGGTAATACGTACTTTCGGAAGAAGATCCCCCGAAATAAGTACTCCAGACCACTTGTCCGTTCGGCCCGAATTTGGTAAGGTAGGCATCGGAAGAGCCTTGCAGCGTGGTTGAAAATGCACCGGGGGTCGCAATATTAGTGCTTAAATTCGTTGTCCCGGTAACATACAGGTTATCTGATTCATCCGCAACCGACCGGCTGTAATAATAACCGTCGCTTGCATTGACGAAAGTTCCCCACAGGCGGCCAAGCTGGGCATGGGAAAACAGGAAAACGAAGAGAAAAAGGCTAGTGAACAGTGTTTTCATAGTGTTAATTTTCACTAAGATACTGTTTTTTGGCTTTGGAAAAAAGAAAATGAACTGAATTTCCGTTTCAATGAATATTTATGCTATTCATGTGATCATATGCTAATGAGTTAAAGTGCTAATTGGATTCAAACCTAATTAGCACATTAGCATATTAATTCATTAACACATTTAACAGCTGCGCTATTTCTTACCCTTAGCCGGGGCTTTTTTAGCGGCGGGAGCTTTTGCCGGGGCTTTGCGTTTTCCTTTCGAGCTCGGTTGTGACTCGGCGATCTGCAGGCATTCTTCCAAAGTCAGGTTCGCAGCTTCACTTCCTTTCGGGAGCTTGAAGTTGTCCTTCCCGATTTTCAGGTAAGCGCCATAACGGCCATTCAGCAATTGTACATCCGGGTTTTCCGGGAATACCTTGATAACACGGTTGGCATCTTCGAGGCGTTTTTCCTGGATCAGCTCGATGGCGCGGTCGAGGCCGACAGTCATAGGGTCGTCTTCTTTCTTGAGAGAAACGAAGGATTTTCCGTGCTGCACATACGGACCGAAACGACCCACATTAGCTTTCACTTCCTGGCCTTCGAACTCGCCCAGGCTGCGCGGCAGTTTGAAAAGCTCGAGCGCTTCTTCCAAAGTAATTGAGTTGATCGACTGTTCCTTGCGGAGCGAGGCAAACTGGGCTTTTTCACCATCCTCGCGCTCGTCGCCGATCTGGACCATCGGCCCGAAACGCCCGATACGTACGATGATTTTTTTGCCCGAAACCGGGTGGTGGCCCAATTCGCGCTCACCGGTGGCGCGCTCGGAATGTTCCAGCGTGTCTTCCACGTTGTGGTGGAACGGTCCGTAAAAATCGTGGATCATCTTCGTCCACTCGGTCATGCCCTGCGCAATTTCGTCAAACTGCTCCTCGACTTTCGCTGTAAAATGATAGTCCAGGATGCGGTCGAAATGCTCCATCAGGAATTCGGTCACCACGATGCCGATGTCGGTCGGGGATAATTTATTTTTGTCCTTACCCGTTGTTTCCGAGCGGGTTTCGGATGTAATACTGTCGTTTTTAAGCTCGAGGTAATCGTACTGGCGTACTTCGCCCTCGCGCTCCATTTTTTCCACGTAACCGCGTTTCTGGATGGTGGAGATCGTCGGTGCATAGGTAGAAGGACGGCCAATGCCCAGCTCTTCCAGTTTTTTCACCAGGGAAGCTTCCACGTAGCGGGCTGCGGGACGCGTAAAACGCTGCGTAGCCTTGATGAGCTGGCGCTGGAGGCTTTCGCCTGCTTTCACGTCCGGCAGGATCTCGGAGCTTTCCTCTTCCTCATCATCCAGCGAGGATTCGAGGTACACTTTCAGAAAGCCGTCAAATTTGATCACTTCGCCTTTCGCCTGGAAATATTCATTCATGCCGGAAGCACCGATTTTAATGGTCGTGCGCTCCAGCTGGGCGTGCGCCATCTGGGAAGCGATGGAACGTTTCCAGATCAGCTCGTATAATTTGACCTCATCGCTTTCGGCCTGGATGGAATGCGCACTGAAATCCGTCGGGCGGATGGCCTCGTGCGCTTCCTGGGCGCTGGCGTTTTTGGTCTGGTATTTTGTTGGCTTCGAGTATTGTTCCCCGTAAGCGCGCAGGATTTCCTGCTTTGCCCCGTCAATCGCCGTTTGGGAAAGGTTCACGGAGTCGGTACGCATGTAGGTGATTTTTCCTGCTTCGTAGAGGCGCTGGGCCACCGACATTGTGCGGGTAACCGAAAAGCCGAGCTTCAAGCTCGCTTCCTGCTGCAGGGTCGAAGTAGTGAAAGGCGAAGCCGGTGTTTTGGTAGCCGGCTTTTGTTGTACGTCCTGCACCTTGAAATCAGCCGATTTACATTGATTGAGGAAATCATTTACCTCTTCTTTCGAAGCAAACTGGGTATGCAGCTCGGCCTGCAGCTTGTCTTTATCACGGGTAAAAAGTCCCTGTACCTTGTAATAGGATTCTGTTTTGAACGCAGCTATTTCCTTTTCCCGCTCCACGATCAGGCGCACGGCAACGGATTGCACGCGGCCGGCCGATAAGCTCGGACGCACCTTTTTCCAGAGTACCGGCGAAAGCTCAAAACCCACGATCCGGTCGAGCACACGGCGCGCCTGCTGGGCATCAACGAGCTTTGCGTTAATTTCGCGCGGCTTTTCAATGGCGTTCAGGATGGCGTTTTTGGTAATTTCGTTAAAGGTGATGCGTTTTGTTTCTTTTTTTTCCAGTCCGAGCGTTTCGTATAAATGCCAGGAAATGGCTTCTCCCTCGCGGTCCTCATCGGTTGCGAGCCACACCACCTCGGCGTCCTTCGCTAATTTTTTGAGCTCGGTGACGATCGCTTTTTTGTCGGGCGATACCTCGTACTGGGGTTTGAAGTTGTTTTCAATATCAATGGCCAATCCCTTGGAAGCCAGGTCGCGTACGTGCCCGAAGCTCGATTTCACAACGAAATCCTTCCCCAGGTAACCCTCAATCGTTTTGGCTTTTGCCGGTGACTCTACGATAACTAAGTTCTTGGCCATGGTTTTGAAAATTAAAATAAAAGTGGTGCAAATTAACTATTTTTAATTCCAAAAAGCAAAAAACTTCACTTTTCCGCTAAAAAAGCACGAAACAGCTCCCTATGGGCCCTAAATTTTCCTGTATCAATTTTTCAATTTTAAATTCTTAATGCTATATTTACGATCTGATAGTCGAGCCATTCATGAAGGAAACCAAATTCATTGAACAGAACAAAAAGAAGTGGAACCGCTTCGAAAAGCTCTCCGAGAGTCAGACCAAGGACCCGGAAGAGCTCAGTTCGCTGTATATGGATATTACTGACGATCTCAGCTATGCACAAACGTTCTACAGCCGCCGTACGGTTAAAGTATACCTCAACCAGCTGGCGCAGCGTGTTTACACCGGCCTGCACATCCAGAAAGGCGAATCCTTCAAAAAGATCATCCAGGTCTGGAAGATTTCCCTGCCGCTCGAAATTTACCGGGCACGCAAAAACCTCCTCTTTGCCCTCGTTGTCTTTTTGGTCTGGGCGACGCTCGGCGCCGTTTCGACGCATTATGACCCGAATTTTGCCGGTGTGGTGCTTTCCGACGCTTATGTAGATATCACCAATGAAAACATTGCGAAAGGCAAACCCCTTGATATTTACCAGACCGACAGCCATCTCGGGATGTTTATCGACATCACGACGAACAACCTGCGGGTGGCCTTTCTCTGTTTCATTTTCGGGATCTTTTTCACCATCGGCACCCATATTTTCCTGTTTCAGAATGCCGTGATGGTGGGTACCTTCCAATATTATTTTGCCACCAAAGGCCTGCTGATCACGTCTTTCCTTGGAATCTGGATCCATGGCGCCTTCGAGATTTCGGCCATTGTGCTGGCGGCCGGCGCAGGGATTACGATGGGCAACGGCTGGCTGTTCCCCAAAAACTATACGCGGATCCAATCGCTGCAAATCTCGGCCAAACGCGGGCTCAAAATCATGCTGAGCCTTGTGCCTTTTATCATTATGGCCGGTTTCCTGGAAAGTTATGTAACGGCCAATTATCAAAGTTTGCCGGAATGGTCAAAATGGGCCCTGATCCTTTTCTGTTTTGCGATCATCCTTTTTTATTATATCATTTACCCGGCGATCGTCGCGCGGAAATACCCGCATTTGGTCAACGAGGAAGAAACCGTCAATACCTTCCCCAACAAGGGCTTTGATTTGCTGAAACTACGCAGCCTGGGTGAAATCGTGGCCGATAGTTTCCGTTTTTACCGACTGCATTTCGGTAAAATGGCACGGATCAACATCTGTCTCACTTTTCCGCTGGCTTTGATCCTGGTTTATTTTCAGAATGTCCAGTATGCCGAGCTGATGGAAACCAACCATTGGTTCGACTGGTCCAAACAGCTTGAAATTATGCTCGGCTTCGGCTATAATTCCCCGCAGGACTGGCTCGTTAATTTCGCCTGGACGATTCTCACCACCCTTGTTTTCCTGTCGGTTTCCTACAGCTTTAACAGCATCGGCCAGCCATACCGCACCAAAGATTTTATCCGTTTCAGCCTACGGAAATTTACGGGAATCTGGCTGGGTATCCTCGTGTTCTTTTATGCCATTTGTTTCACGCCCTGGTGGTGGTATTTCATCCTGCTTTTCGCCCTGCCGCTCTTTTACCTGAACGGTGCCGTGGCCGGGATTGTGGATGATTCCTTCGGCAAGCGTTTCGGGCTTTCCTGGAAATACAGCGCACGTTCCTATGGCAACGGGCTGCTGACGATCATGCTGTTTACCGTGATCATGGTGCTTTTTGCCCAGCCGATCGCTTTTATAGGCAGTATCCACGACGGGACCCTGCTCGAAGAACCACCTTTGCCGGATTTACTTGATCTGGCCTGTGATTTTATCCGCAATATTTGCTACAAGCTTGATTGGAATGCCTGGTACCTGAGCAATATTTTCCGCCAGCTGGTCTACCTTTCCTTCCTCTTTTTCGTGCTGCCGCTCTGGGTGGTTGCGATGCACTTTATTGCCTATAACGAACATGAGAAAGAAACGGCCTCCGGCCTGCGCAGGGCCTTTGCCCTCTTCGGGAAACGGAGCCGTGTAAAAGAAAATGAAGCTGATTATTATGAAGCATAAGCTTTTGCTGTTCATAGCCTTAATCGTGGCCCCGATTGTTTTCGCGCAAAGCAAAAAAGAGGAGCCGAGCCTGGAAAATTTCAGGCGCAAATACCGCTATGTCAAAAATAAAAGCTACAAAGGCCCGAAAAACCAATACAGCAGCCCGGCGGATATGCGCCAGGACGACAATACCCCGCAATCCAGCTCTTCATCAAGCTCCAATGGGGGGACCATCGAGTATTCGCCCGATGAAATCGACCGCATCCGCGAACGACGTGCCCAGCAGTACGAGGAAAACCAGGAACAACAAAGCGGAAACGGCCGTGGCGGTTATGGCGATGGCCTGGGAGGTGGAGGTGGTTCCAAGCCCCGCAACCCGGAAATGGGCAGGCCCGAACCGATTGAATTTGACCCGCCCGACATGGATGCGCCCGATGTGGACCTGCCGGACATGCAGGCACCGACTTTTTCAGCTTCCATCGGGAAAATTGTGCTGATTGTGCTCCTGGCGATTGCCTTGCTGATCATTGCCTACTTCATCATTAAAAATTACCGCCCGCGCAACCGCAAGGTCAGCTCCGGACTGTCACGCGAGGAATGGAACCCCGAAACGGTCACCAAAACGGAGCTTGAACTGCGCCTCGAACAGGCGATGGCCGAAAACAATTACCGCGAGTGCGTCCGGATTTATTTCACCTTTATCCTGAAGGAAATGATCCGCCTGCGTTTCATCCGCTGGAAAAAAGAGCTCACCAATTTCGATTACCTGCTGCAGGCACACGCCAGTCCCAATTACAATGAATTCCAGGAAAGCGTGCGTATTTACGACCTGGTGTGGTACGGTGAATATGACATCAGCAAGGAAGATTACCTGAGCCTGGAGCGCCACCTCGACCGGCATTATAAACTTTTAAACGCCCACAATGCCTAAACGCAGTATCTGGATATTCGGCCTTGGCATTGCGCTCTTTACCGTCCTGTTGATTTACCTCTTCAGCGACGGCGGAAGCCCGGCATCCAAACAGCGGCAGCCGGCAGCGGTGTACGATAACTGGGAGGAAAGCTTTAAGATCGAAGAAGACAAGGCGCAGGGTGTTTCGCTTTTCAACGAATTGCTCGAATACCGTACCAAACATACGAGTGTTGTGATTGAAGACAAACTGGATTCGGCAGCGCTGGCGGGCAATAAAACGACCTACATCTTCATCGGGAAGGACTTCCAGCTGAAAACCGAAGAATTTGACTCCCTGATGGGGCGCGTGGTGGCCGGATCAAACCTCTTCCTGGCCTATAAAGGGCTTTCGGACAATATGTACAGCGCGTTTTTCGAATCTTCGGGCTACCTCTGGGATTTTTCGGAATACATCGACATTAACGTCAATAAGAAAAAGCTGCGCCTGAACAGCGTGTACCAGGAAGACACGATTGCCATCCAATGGAACCTTTTTCCCTGGGATAAAATCCAGTTTGACAATTTTGAAGACGTGAGCTCGCTGAGCGAAGTGAAAGGCTACAGTAATTTCCTGGATTTCAAGATCGGGGAAGGGCACATTTACCTGCACAGCAACCCGGAAGCTTTCCAGAATTACCAGCTGCTGAGCAAAAACGGCTACGATTACAGCGAATTTGTGGTGGAGCACATCCCGGCCGACCACCGCATCAAATGGCTCGAAATCGGGCGTTTTACCTACGACGATGCCTATTGGGGCGAAGGCCCGGACAAAGGCGACAATGGAAAGCGCGATATGAGCTACCTGCAGTTCATTTTCAATAATCCGGCACTGACCGTGGCCTTGCTGCTGACCTTGTTCGGTATTGTGCTTTTCCTGGTTTTCCGTACGAAACGCAATCAACCGGTGATTCCATACATCCAGAAAAAAGGAAACCAATCGCTGGCTTTTGCCGAAACCATCAAGGAAATTTATTACAAGCAGCAAACGCCGTATAGCATTCTGCTGGTGATGCGCCGCAATTTTTACATTGCTGTTAACAAGCAGTTTTTTGTCGATATTTCGAAGGACGACAATGAAAAGGAACTGAAAATCCTGGCTGAAAAATCCGGTTTCGGACTGGCCAATCTCCAGGAAATGCTTCGCCTGATGCGTACGAAAGTTGCTTCGCAGGTGGATTTCGGCTACCTGGAAAATGTGTCCAACATGCAGCAGAAATTTTACCTGGATTCCGGCATTATCAAGCAGCGCCTGAAACAAAAAACCGAAGAGCGTCTCCGTACATTCAACCGCAAAATGCTGCTTCCACTCTTGCTGCTTTGCATCGGCGTGGCTACTATTCTTTACGGGTTTTACCTGCTGCATGATGCGAAGGGCATCGGGATTTCGCTCTGGCCGACGGGCTTGCTCCTTGCTGCCATTGGCATTCGTATGCTCCGCACGCCGCTGCTGCGCGCAGCAGGCGATGAACTGATTTTTTACAGCATTTTCGGGAGAAAACACCGGGTGAAGGCCGACGATATTGACCGCGTGTACATCAGCGGAAACCAGACGATTTTCCTGGCAACAGAAAACCGCAAATTTGCGCTTGCGCACAGTGAGCTCAGCCTCTACGACAAGCAGGCTTACGAACAGTTTATTTACCCCTTTATCAATAAAAGATTATGATGAACGAAGAAAACGAAAACATCCAGGGAGGTGAGGCACAAAACCCGAACCCGAACGATGCCTATATGCCGAAGGATACGCCGGCGCCGCAAACACCGGACCCGTCGGAAGGGATGGAACACCCGGCTGCACACAGCACACCGCAAACAGGCTATGGCTTCGAGCGCCGTAATGACAACCTGATCTGGGTGACACAAAAAGTGAACCAGGTGCGCTCCGAGCTGCGAAAATTCATCATCGGGCAGGAACAAATGGTGGAGCTGCTCATGACGGGGATTTTCTGCAACGGGCATGTACTGCTCGAAGGGGTTCCGGGTGTGGCCAAAACACTTTCTTCCAAAGTGATGGCGAAGGCCCTGGCGATTGATTTTTCCAGGATCCAGTTTACGCCCGACCTGATGCCCTCGGATGTGATCGGTACTTCCGTGTTCAACATGAAGGATACGACCTTTAACTTCAAAAAAGGGCCGATTTTCAGCAACATTGTGCTGATCGATGAGATCAACCGCGCCCCGGCGAAAACACAGGCGGCCCTCTTTGAGGTGATGGAAGAGCGCCAGATCACTTACGACGGAACGCTTTACCCGATGGAGTTTCCTTTCCTCGTGGTAGCAACGATGAACCCGATTGAGCAGGAAGGAACGTATTCCCTGCCGGAAGCCCAGCTCGACCGCTTTTTGTTCAAGATCAAGGTAAAACACCCGGAACTCGAGCAGGAGACCGAAATCCTGCGCCGCTACAAAAACAACATTAAAACACCGGATCTTTCGACGATTGTCCCGGTCTTTACAGCAAGCGATATCCAGAAAATCCAGGACGCCATTGAAGGCATTATCATCGAAGATCATTTGCTGGCCTACATTGCTTCCATTACCAACAAAACGCGTAACCACGGGAAAATTTACCTCGGGGGTTCGCCGCGCGCCTCGCTTTCGATGCTCAAGGCTTCCAAAGCCATTGCAGCCATCCGCGGACGCGATTTTGTGACCCCGGAAGACATTCAGTTTGTGGCGGTCCATGTGCTTAATCACCGGATCATCCTTACTCCGGAAGCCGAGATGGAAGGAACAAACGTAGAAGAAGTAATCCAGGAAATCATCCAGACCATCGAAGTGCCGAGATAAGATGAAATTATTCCGTTCCCTGCATATCACCCGTTTCTTTTTCATCCTGCTGTCGGCAGTGGTGATCCTCTTCGTCGCGGCAGCGGCCTGGAACTGGTTGTTTTATGCCGGAATTGTGGCGGCTGCCTGCCTGGGAGGCTTTTTAATCCTCGACATCATCCTGACTTTCAGTATCCGCAAGCCGGTGGAGGTAAGCCGGAATATGGCCCGGATCCTGAACCTGGGCGACGAAAACACGGTGGAACTGACGATTGAGAACACCACCAACCAACCGATCAACCTACTGTTTTACGAGGGTTTCCCGGTGGAAATGCAGATGCGCAATGCCGAAAGGCATTTTTTCCTGCTTTCGGGCGATAAAAAACGCTTCAGCTATAATTTCAAGCCCAAAACCCGGGGTGATTTCCATTTCGGGAACGTGGAAATTTTTATTTCTTCCATACTTTTTCTCTGTAAGCGCCACCTGGTTTTTGAGCTGGAACAAACCGTGCAGGTCTATCCTTCGGTTTTACAGATGAAACAATATGAGCTGAAAGTTTTTCACCAGCAAACCCAGGCGCAGGGCATTAAAAAAATCCGCCGTTTGGGCCACAACAACGAATTCGAGCAGATCAAAAACTACGTGCAGGGCGACGATGTCCGGACGGTAAACTGGAAGGCAACCAGTAAAAAAAGTGAGCTGATGGTGAACCAGTACCAGGAAGAGCGCTCGCAGTTCGTGTATTCCGTGATCGACAAAAGCCGCAACATGCAGATGCAGTTTGAAGGCATGACGATGCTGGACTACGCGGTCAATTCCACCCTGGTATTTTCGAACATCGCCATCAAAAAAGGCGACAAGGCCGGGCTGATCACGTTTTCGGACAAGATCGGGACCCAATTGCTTGCCGAGCGCAACGCCGGTCAGCTGCGCCGCATCCTCAACCTGCTTTACAACCAAAAAACGCATTTCCGCGAAGCCAGCTACGAATTGCTGTACGAGTCGATTCACCAGACGGTGAAAACTCGCTCGCTGCTGATGCTTTATACCAATTTCGAAAGTGAATTTGCCATGCGGCGGGCGCTTCCGACCCTGCGCAGGCTGAACCAGAAACACGTACTGGTGCTCGTCTTTTTCCAGAACAACGAAATGGAAGAGCTGGCCTACCAGCGCATTGACAACGTCGAAAACATTTACCAGGCTACCGTGGCCGAAAAGCTGATCAACCTGAAGGTAAACATTGCCCGTGAGCTGAAACAACATGGCATTCAGACCCTGCTGACGAGGCCGGAAGACCTGAGCGTTGCCACGATCAATAAATACCTCGAGCTGAAGGCCAAGGGCGTGATTTAAGCTCCCGTTAATTGTTCTTCTCCCGCGGATCCTACAGATAGTCCGGATATTGTTTCCCGCTGATTTCGCAGATTTTTGACGCGGATATTCGCAGACCTTAATTTATTGGAACTTGAGAAAATAAAATCCAGTGTTTCCGTATAATCCGCGAAATCCGTGGGAAACAATATACACTTAATTTCAAACCACATCCGTA
>CBINGV010000094.1:0-12301 GCA_966250255.1 uncultured Flavobacteriales bacterium
GATGCCCAGCGCAGCAAGCCGGTGGTGAATTATTCGGAAATGATGGTGGAAGTCGATGTGGCTGCCGCTACCGAAGCCGAATTCTTTATTTCTTACCTGACGCCGAACGCCACCTGGAAACCGTATTACGATATGCGCAGCAATGGGATCGGGATGCCGGTAAAGCTCGAAGCGAAAGCTTTCGTGAACCAAACGACCGGGATTGAATGGAAAAACATCGATCTCGTACTTTCCACGAACGATCCTTACCAGAATTCGGAAGAAATCGAGTTGCAGCCCTGGTATGTCAATTACAACAATTACCCGCAGACGACTTATGTGCAGCCGCGTTCCATCCCGGTATTTGATTATTCGGGCCAGAAAATCAGGGGAGAAGTGATCGATGCTTCAACCGGAGAATCCATGCCTTTTGCAAAAGTGTATTTTTCCTCTTACCCGAACCTGAACGTGGTGACCGATTTTGACGGGAAATTTGAAATCACCGTTCCTAAAGGGGAGCGCTACCTGAATGCAAGCTATGTAGGCTACAGCGGTTCCCAGCAGTACCTCAATGCGCCTTACATCAAGTTTTTCCTGGTACCCAACGACCTCGTTTATGAGCGTCCCGACATACCCAATGTGGGCTTCATCACCAATGAAGAAATTGCGCTTGACGGGGATTATGGCTTCAGCCATGATATGTCCGGGGAAACGGAGCTGGAGGAAGTGATGGTGATGGATTCGAAAGTTTCCAAGAAGGGAGCCAAAAAGCGCCGGGAAAGCATGAAAGACGAGCTGTATAAAGAAGTGGACGCGAACACCGTCTACGCCGCAAATGTCGGCACGCAGGTGATCCAGAAAGATTTGCGCGTCGAATACCAGATCCAGTCCAAATTTTCGCTGGCAAGCGACGGGATTGACCAGCGGGTACAGATCGCAACGCACGAATTGCCTTCGAACTACGAGTACCACACCGTTCCGAAAATCGACCCGGCGGTTTACCTTGTGGCCCGCGTTTCGGGTTGGGAAAAGCTGAACTTGCTCAGCGGCGAGTCAAATATTTACTTTGACGGGACTTTTATCGGCAAATCCTACGTGGATGTGAATTCCACCAAAGACACGCTTTCTTTCTCCATGGGCAAGGATGCCAAAGTCCAGGCTTTGCGCACCCGCATCACCGAAAAGAGCAAAAACCGCGTGATCGGCTCACGCCAGAAGTTCGAAGTCACCTGGGAGATTAAAGTAAAAAACAATGGTGCTGCCGAAATTCCGCTGGTGATCAAAGACCAGTTCCCGGTGTCGACGAATGAAGATATCAAAGTCAAACAAGGCGAATATAGCGGCGGAAAGCTGGACGAAAACACCGGGATTATCACCTGGGAAAGTGTACTCCCGAAAAATCAGTCCAAGACATTTACATTTGATTACTCTGTTGATTATCAAAAAGGAATCGTTCTTTATTTAGAGTAAAAGTTTATTAAAATTTCTCATGAAAACAATTCATTCACCCCTTACTGCCGCTTTCGCCTGTTTGCTTTCCGCATCGGCGTTATTTGGCCAGAAGGAAACGATTTTAGCATCCAAACTGGATAAAGCGACCGTGTTTTTCCAGGGCGCGCAGCTCGAGCACAGCAAAAAGCATAGCCTGAAACCCGGCAAGCAAACGCTGGTTTTTGAAAAGCTGACGGATTTTCTTGATCCCAACACTATGCAGGTGAAAGCCACCGGAAACCTGACGATTTTATCGGTCAGCCTGCGTAAAAATTACGAAGACAAGCGGATCTCCAACCAGGAACTGAAAGAGCTGAATGCGAAGCTCGATCAATTGTACATCAAAGACGAAATGCTGCGCGATGAGCACTTGATTTTACAGACGGACAAAAACCTGCTGACGATGAACAGCCAGCTGCGCGGCAATGAAAAAGGCGTTGTCGTGGCCGAGTTGAAAGAAGCTTATAGTTTTATTCATGCACGCATGGTCGAGATTTCAAAACGTGAAACGGAAATAGAGCGCGAGCTGGAAGATCTCAATAAGCAGATCAACAAAATTGCCCAGGAAATCGATGCCCAACGCAGCAAGCCGGTAGTGAATTACTCCGAAATGATCGTGGAAGTTGATGTTGCCACGGAAACGGAAGCCGAGTTTTTTATTTCCTACATTACACCGAACGCCACCTGGAAACCGTATTACGACATGCGCAGCAATGGGATCGGGATGCCGGTGAAGCTCGAAGCCAAAGCTTTTGTGAACCAAACTACGGGCATCGAATGGAAAGAGATTGACCTGGTGCTGTCGACCAACGATCCTTACCAGAACTCGAAAGAGATTGAGCTGCAGCCCTGGTATATCAACTACAATAATTACCCGCAAAACACCTATACACAAGCGCGTACCATTCCGAATTTCGATTATTCCGGCCAGAAAATCAGGGGAGAGGTGATCGATGCTTCTACCGGTGAATCCATGCCTTTTGCCAAGGTGTATTTTTCTTCTTTCCCGAACCTGAACGTGGTAACTGATTTTGACGGGAAATTTGAGATCACCGTTCCGAAAGGACAGCAATACCTGAACGCAAGCTATGTGGGCTACGGGAACGTGCAGCAGTACGTCAACGCCCCTTACATCAAGTTTTTCATGGTGCCGAATGACCTGGTGTACGAAACGGTTTCTTATCCGAAAGGCGATGTTACGGTAACCAATTCGGGGGCGGTGACTTATAGTTTTTCAACACCGGTATCGACACTTGACGCAATTACCGTTGATAAAAAAGGGTTTTTCAGTAGCGGACGCAAAAGTAAAAACCGCTGGAAAAATGATGAAAAACCGGCTGTCGACGGCAACGCCGGGCTGTATGCCAATACCGTATCAACACAGGTAGTCCAGAAAGATTTGCGCGTTGAATACCAGATCCAGTCTAAATTTTCGCTGGCGAGCGACGGGATTGACCAGCGGGTGCAGATCGCAACACACGAATTGCCTTCGAATTACGAATACCACACCGTCCCGAAAATCGATCCGGCAGTATACCTTGTAGCCCGCGTTTCGGGTTGGGAAAAGCTGAATTTGCTCAGCGGCGAGTCAAATATTTACTTTGACGGGACTTTTATCGGCAAATCCTACGTGGATGTGAATTCCACCAAAGATACGCTTTCCTTCTCCATGGGCAAGGACGCCAAAGTACAGGCTTTGCGTACCCGCATTACCGAAAAGAGCAAAAACCGCGTGATCGGCTCGCGCCAGAAATTTGAAGTAGCCTGGGAAATCAGGGTGAAAAACAACGGCGCTGCCGAAATTCCTTTGCTGATCAAAGACCAGTTTCCGGTTTCAACGGATAACGATATCAAAGTAAAACGCGGGGATTACAACGGCGGAAAACTAGACGACAAAACAGGCATCATTACCTGGGAAACCGTTTTACCGAAAGGCCAGTCGAAATCCTTCGTCTTTGATTATACCGTGGATTACCAGAAGGGTGTTATTTTGTACCTGGAGTAGTGATTCGTAGATTCGCTTCGGTATAAAGATTAGTTTTTGATAAAGCGAAGTGTCTTTCCACTATTTCCGGAGGTGATTTTCAATAAGTAAAGACCTTCGGGGAGCTGTGAGATTTCCAACTTGTTTTCATGCATTTTCCCGGCATGAATTTGCTGTCCCAAACTGTTTAACAAGCTGTATCCGGCTTGATCCTGCATTCCCTGAAGCAGGATGAAATCATGTGCCGGGTTAGGAAAAAGATGGATGTTTGCTTCCAGCTCATCAACAGCAGCAGAATGTCCAACGAATTCGTAAGGTCCCAAATCAGGATTGGAAAAACGCGGATTCCCCTGGATATCTGATGTGGGCGCATCCTCCAGCGTTCCGGCATCAATCAGTGTACTGCTTGCCTGAAAACGCAAACCGTCGTCTTCTGTCAGCCAGCAATTGTCAGGACCGATCGGGTTGGCGCTGTTCATGAAAAGCGGATCGACGGAAAGGTTTCCTGTTCCGGACGTGATCACATGGGGTGTAGTTTGATTCGTCAGGTCAATATCCGAAACAGTTGCGCTCAAGCCGGCATCGCCCAGGAGGAAAAATTGCGGGCCGGCACCGCTCACGCTGTTCCCCCATAAAATCGTATTGATCAGGTTCGGTGTGCTGTTGCCGGAGCTTCCTGCACCGGAATTCAGGCGATCGCTTACGATTGCCCCACCGTCAGTGGCCGTGTTGTTTGCGAAAACGCAATTGGTGATTTTCGGGATTGTGATGCCTTCATTTCCTGCCCAGTTGTACATACCGCCGGCACGCCCTTCAGCTACGTTTCCGTAAATGATCGTATTGGTCAGGCTGGGGCTGGCATTGCCGCCCAAACCGAAGTTATCTATTGCCCCGCCTCCAATGTAAGCGTGATTGTCAATAAAGATGCAGTTGAGCAAATCGGGACTGGCAATTCCGCCGGTGTGTCCGCTGTTGAACATTCCGGCGCCGAATTGGGCAAAATTAGCCCGGAAAATACAATTCCGGAAAGTCGGCATACAACTGTTACCTGCATAACCGCCATCATTGTAAACGCCTCCTCCAAGGCCTTCCGTCATTGTGGCTGTACGATCGTCGTTGGCATCTTCGATCACAAAACCGTCCAGGATCGCAGAATTGGTGAGGCCGGTGCCATTCGAAATCACATGATAGCTGTTATCGTCGATATTCACATCGCCAATGGCACCGCTAAGGATACTGCAGGCCCCGCAGGTGAAGACCCGCTCGCTGAGATCGCTTTCCGTTCCCTGGAAACTGCCGGCAATGAAAACATCGTTTTTCATGTGAAAGGCAATTTCGCGGTCGATGCCGTCGGTTGTATAATAGGTCCCGCAGGAAACCCAAAGCTGGTCGCCCGGTTGTGCGTTATCAATCGCTAATTGTAATTGTGAGCCGGGAATGGCATTCGCCCAGCTGCTGCCGTCCATATTACCTGCTCCGCCGGGTGTTACACGGTAAATCGCCGAAAAAGAAAAAGAAACTGAAAAACTGAAGAGGGTGTAAAGAAAAAATGATTTCATGTGTAGCTTGTTTGATTGTTCACGAATATATGAAATAAAGCGATATCATAGCAAATAAAAAAACCGTCCCCAAAGGAGAACGGTTTTCTGCAAAAAACTAATAAATGGCAGGTGTATAGCTAAAGCCCGATCCCGATGTAATCTTTTTTGCCGCTTAAGGTCATGTATTCCACCAGGATTCCTTTGCCGGTCTGGGAAAGCTTCCCGGTCAATTCCTCCGCAGTTTCGATCGCTTCGTTATCCACTTTGGTGATCACCATTCCTTCCTCGAAACCAATGGATTTGAGCTTTCCGCTATTCAGGCTTTTGATTTTCACCCCGTAAGTCACGTTCAGCTCTTTCTTTTCTTTATCGGTCAGGGCTACGAAAACAGCCCCCAGAGCCGTATTTTTGGAAATCTCACTCTTGGAAAGTAATTTGGTGTCGCCTTCACTGTTGTGGAGCACAATATCCAGGATTTCCTCGTTTCCTTTTTTGTTGCGTACCGTTACGGTTACTTTATCGCCCGGGCGGCGTTTCCCGATTTCTTCCTGTAAGCTGGCTACGGAATTGACTTCCTTGGAACCGATTTTCAGGATTACGTCGCCATCTTTGAGGCCGGCATCTGCTGCTCCGCCCTTATCCAACACTTTGGAAACGAAGACACCGCGTGTATTTGGTAATTTATTCGTTTCTTTCACTTCCTGGCTGATGTCGGCAATCTGCACGCCGAGGTAGCCGCGCTGAACAATTCCGTAATCGATCAGGTCGCGCATCACTTTCTGAACCAGGTTTACCGGCACGGCAAAGGAATAGCCGGCATAGCTGCCCGTTTGTGAAGCGATCGCGGTGTTGATCCCCACAAGCTCGCCTTTGGTATTCACCAGTGCACCACCGCTATTGCCCGGGTTCACAGCCGCATCCGTCTGGATAAAGGATTCAATCGGAACAATGCTCGAAGATGTCGGATCACCCAATAAATTGATGTTACGCGCCTTGGCACTTACAATTCCTGCCGTGACGGTGGAGGTTAGATTAAAGGGGTTTCCAACGGCAAGCACCCATTCTCCGACGCGTAGATCATCGGAATTCCCGAGCGAAATCGGCTGGAGGTTACTGGCGTTGATTTTCAGCACGGCGATATCGGTGGAAGGATCAGCTCCAACTACGGTAGCGGAATATTTGCTGTTGTCATTCAGGATCACTTCGATTTCGTTGGCATCGGTGATCACGTGGTTGTTCGTGACGATATAGCCTTCGGATGAAACGATCACCCCGGAACCAGAGCCCGAACCGTATTGTTTAAATTCCCGGTTTCCGGTGCCCGGCCCGTAAAAGAATTCGTAAAAAGGATCGCGTTGAATATGCGTTCGCACGGTTTTGGTCGTAACGTGTACCACCGAATTGATGGAGGCTTCGGAAGCTTCCACGAAATTTTCTGTCATCGCCGGGTTGAAAGTGGACATGTTAACCATTTTGGCGAAATTTTTCCGGTTACCGTCGATGACTTCGTCTGACAAGGTGCCTGAGCCCGCTTTCTGGACGAATAAGTAAGATCCCAGGGGAATCAAACCACCCAGGACTCCAAGTGCTAAGGTTTTTACTGCTGTGTTCATATACGTTTGTTGTAAATTTTGATTTTATTGTGCAATTATAACGCCATGAACCAAAAAAGTACAAATTTTTCCTGTTAAGGATTGTTAAGCGGAGTTAGTAGTCGTTAAGTTCCGGAGTTAGTAGCTATATTTAATAACTCAAGAACTCCTGATTCAGAAACTTAGGGGCTATTTTTTCAAAAATTGTCCGGTGTAGCTTTCTTTACAGTTTACGATGTCTTTCGGGGTGCCCTGGAAAACGACGCTTCCCCCTTCATTTCCGCCTTCAGGGCCAATATCGATGAGCCAGTCGGAAGCGCGGATAACGTCCTGGTTGTGCTCAATAATCAGGATGGAATTGCCGGCATCGACCAGTTTCTGGAAAGCGATCAGCAGTTTTTCGATATCGTAAAAATGCAGGCCGGTGGTCGGCTCGTCGAATATGAACAACGTCGGTTGAGCGGAGCTTCCTTTGGCAAGGAAAGAAGCCAGTTTGATCCGCTGGGCTTCCCCGCCGGAAAGCGTACTGGATGACTGACCCATTTTGAGGTAACCCAGGCCGATTTCAACCAGCGGCAATAATTTGAAGGCTATTTTTTCTTCAAGCTTGTCTTTGCCTGAATTGAAAAACTCATACGCTTCGGCGATGTCCATTTCCAGGATGTCGTAGATGTTTTTGCCGCGGTATTCGACTTCCAACGTTTCCTGTTTGAACTTTTTGCCTTCGCAGGCTTCGCATTGCAGGTGCACGTCGGCCATGAACTGCATCCCGATGGTTACTTCGCCCTCGCCTTCGCACATTTCGCAGCGGCCGCCTTCGACGTTGAAGCTGAACAAGCCGGGTTTGTAGCCGCGTGTTTTGTCCAAAGGCAGCCGGGCAAAAAGCTCCCGGATCTCGTCGTAGGCTTTGACATAGGTTGCCGGGTTGCTGCGCGAGGATTTCCCGATCGGGTTTTGGTCCACAAACTCAACTTGCTGGATGCATTTGAGATCGCCTTCCAGTGAGCGATAATTGCGCTTGGTTTCGGTGAATTGTCCCAAATGATAGCGCAGGGCAGGGTAGAGCACGCCCTTAACAAGCGAGGATTTTCCCGAGCCTGAAACACCGGTCACACAAACAATGCGGTTGAGCGGGATTTCGACGTCGACATTTTTGAGGTTATTTTCATTCGCCCCAAAGAGCTTAAGTTTGTTTTTGGATGTTTTGTTCTGCGCCACGAAATCGATGCTGCGCTCACCGGTCAGGTAATTAGCCGTGAGGCTACGGCCCTGGTTGCGCAGCTGGTCGTGATTTCCCTGGAACACCACTTCTCCGCCATAAATCCCGGCTTTCGGGCCGATGTCGATAATTTCATCCGCAGAACGCATTATTTCTTCTTCGTGCTCCACGATAATGACCGTATTACCCAAGTCGCGCAGGTTTTTCAAAACATGGATCAGGCGGTTGGTGTCGCGTGGATGGAGGCCGATGCTCGGTTCATCCAGGATATACATGGAGCCGACCAAACTGCTTCCCAGGGAAGTTGACAGGTTGATGCGCTGGGATTCGCCCCCCGAAAGGGAGTTCGCCTGGCGATTGAGGGTTAAATAATCAAGGCCCACTTCACTCAGGAAAAACAGGCGATTGGTGATCTCAGGCAACAGGCGCTTGGCGACCTGCTGATCGTGTACCTCCAATTCCAGGGACTGGAAAAAGGGCAGAATATCTTTAATCGGGGTCAGAACGATGTCCGTAATTGTTTTCCCGTTGATTTTCACATAATTCGCATCTTTGCGTAGCTTGGTTCCTTTGCAATCGGGGCAGGTAGTTTTGCCGCGGTAGCGCGAAAGCATCACACGATACTGAATTTTATAGGTCTGGCTTTCAATAAATTTAAAGAAGTCATTCAAACCTTCTACCTTGCTGTTTCCTTCCCAGAGCAAAGCCATTTCTTTGTCGCTGAGCTCCATCACCGGGCGATGAATCGGGAAGTCGAATTTGGCCGCGGCATACATGAATTGTTTTTGGTACTCGCTCATTGTTTCGCCTTTCCACGGAGCAATGGCGCCCTGGTAAACGCTTAATGCAGGGTCAGGGATTACCAGTTTGTGGTCAATGCCGATGACGGAACCGAAACCCTCACAGGTTTTGCATGCGCCAAAGGGGTTGTTGAAGGTAAAGAAATGCTCATTCGGCTCCACGAACTCCATGCCATCCAGCTCAAAGCGGTTGTTGAATTCTTCAAAGCGGTTTTCATCCGGGAAATGGATGAGACAGGTGCCGCCGCTCTCGCCAAAAGCCAGGGAAACAGAGTCGCTGACACGGGCGTCGAATTCCTTCGCGGTTTTGATCCGGTCTACCACGAGGTAGGCATGGGTGTAATCCTTGTTTTTGATTTCCTTGTCGTCCAGCTCATAGATTTCCCCGTCGATTAATAAACGGGAATAACCCTGGTCTTTCAACAGGCCGATTTCACGCTCGAAGCCATATTTTTCAAAGCCCGGAAGCGGGGCCAGGATATAGGCTTTTGTGCCTTCCGGCTGATGCTGCAGGAAATTAACCACATCTGTCACGGTATGCTTTTTGACCTCATTGCCCGAAATCGGGGAATAGGTCCGGCCAATCCGCGCGAAAAGCAGTTTCAGGTAATCGTAAATTTCGGTCACGGTGCCAACGGTAGAGCGCGGATTGGAGGAAATTACTTTTTGCTCAATGGCAATAGCGGGTGAAATCCCTTTGATGAAATCTGTTTCCGGCTTATCCAGCTTACCCAGGAACTGGCGCGCATAAGAGGAAAGGCTTTCCACATAACGGCGCTGCCCTTCGGCATACAGGGTGTCAAAAGCCAGGGAAGATTTTCCCGAACCCGAAACACCGGTAATAACTGTTATTTTGCCGTGTTTGATCTTGACGTCGATGTTTTTGAGGTTGTGGACACGGGCACCTTTGATATGGATTACTTTTTCTTGCATTGGAAGTGTAAAATTACGGATTTTCTTCAGGCTTTTGTTGCAAGTTGTTGAGATATTTTTGATTCGTTCCGCCAGACGAATTCGTAAATTGGATAATTCGTCGCGCTGCGCGCATTCGTAGATTGGTTCCGGCGGAAAACAACCCGAATCTGCCTAATCTACGAATTAATGAATTTGCCAATCTTAAATTCCTTCCATTTCAAATGATGGATTTGGGGTGGCGTAGCATCCAGGGGAAGAGCCGAGCCGCTGTTTTTGGTCACGAAGTCGTAAATTCCCTCGCGGAGACTGTTCCAGAGCTTATCGGCATCCCTGAAAGGATTTTTCATGAAGCTTTCGGCCACTTTTGCCTGCATTTTTACCGTCATTTTATCGACGCCTTTGGTGTAGTAGGTATAGCTTCCGTCGCTATTTTTGACAAACCCTACCTGGCGGAAACCACTGACGGGATGTTTGCCGTCGTAACCCGTCGAAAAAGGCCTCCAGGGAGTCCGGAGCGTGGCATATACCCAATGGTCGGAAGCGTATTCGGTACAGATCACCGAGCCATCACCGGCAGGAAGCGGGATGTGAATGTGGATCACGGCCCCGAGCGGTTGAGCGGATTCCCAGAGCGCTTGTTCATCAACACCTGTTTTGGCCGAAGGACTGAAAACCGCATATTTTGAATTGACAAAATCGTTGAAATGCAGGCGTAAATAAGTTAGGAACTCCTCCGGGCTAAAAATGTCGCCGCTTATGGGATTTTTGGGAAAAGTCCGGATCGTGACCGGAAAATAATCGAGGTTGATGATTTTGCCGCCGGCTTCATCGAGGGATTGGATTTTGAACTTTCCTTTCTTTTGCAGGGCTTCCACTTTGTCTATTGCCGCTTTTGCAGGCCGGTGATGCAACAAGTCTCCCCAGGCATTTAGATTCTCATGGGGATCAGTTTCCCGGGAGGGATTCGCTGAAAGGAAAAGAAATGCTAAGCATAAAACCCGGAAGACCATAAGCAAATATAGCGGTTTTCTTTCATTATTGAGCGCAATCGTCAATCCAAATCACCTTGTTTAATCCGCGCCCATTTGACATAGGCCATAATACCCCAGAGGAGGAGAATCGAGAGCAGGACGGATGCAAAAAACAAAACATTGGTGTAATACGTCTTCGTTTGTTCGGCTTGCCGGAAATTTTGTTCTTCTTTTTCCTGAATACTTTCCGCAAGCCTGATCCGGGTTTTAGCCAGCGAACCGTTGTATCCATATTGAATGGCACCTTCGTAAATATCGATGGAAGCCGTTTTCTTCTCAAGCGCATAGCTGATGTTGGCAAGATCAAACAGCAATTGGGCAACGATCGGATCTTTCGGCTTAACAAAGGAAATGCGTTCGTTCAGCTGGTAAAACAGCTGTTTTTCGAGCTGTTCCAATTCTCCATGGGAAAGCTCCGTGTAAGGCCGGGGCCGGTTTCCGAAATCCGTTCCGATCAAGTGCCTGCCGTCCGGGTGCTGCGGATTGCGGATTTTCTCTTCCAGGATCCGGACATGGATCCATTCGGAAGCATAATGCGAGGCCGGATCGATTTCCAGGGCGCGTTTGATCCAATACAGGGCTTTTTCGTTTTCGCCATCCAATTCGTAAGCTGTCCCGATATTGGAAGCCGTTGCGTAGCGCCCCGGGCTAAGCTGTTCGATGTGCAAATACAGCGCAATGGCCTCATCGAGTCTTCCCTGGACGATGAGCAGATAACCTTTGTCAGACAAGTATGCCAGGTCTTTCGTTTGCTGATAAAGCCGGTCCAGTTTCGGGTAGAGGCTTTTGTAATCCAGCTGATGGAACTCGTGACCGGCAGGAACGCCGGCATCCCAGTCTTCGTAGAGTACTTCGCCGCTTTTCAGCACCAGGGACTCGCCGTTGATGCAGGCAAAGCTCCCTGAGCTAAACGAAATAAAGATGATTGTGAATAGAATGAAACGCATTAGGCTATATGTATTTATTGGATTTTTGCATATAAATGTTCTTTCACGGAAGCAAACCACTCATCGCGCAGGATACTGAGTACAATGCTGTCGCGCCAGCTGCCGTCCGGGCGCTGTCCGTTGTGGCGTAAAACGCCTTCCACCGTGCAGCCGATACTTTTCATAGCGGCAATGCTGCGTTTGTTGTCGTTGTCTGCCCGGAATTCAACCCGCTCCATGCCCAGGCTTTCAAAAGCATATTCCAGCAATAGGAATTTGCAATGTTGGTTCAGTCCCGTGCCGCGAAAATCCTTGCCATACCAGGTGTAACCCAGCTGCAAGCTCTTATTCTCCGGCTGGATGTCGTAAAAACGCGTGCTGCCGGCATAACGCTGCGTTTGTTTGTCGAACACGATGAAGGGCATTTCTTTGCCGGTTTCACGTGCCTGGATGGCGATATCGATGTAGTGTTTTAAGTTTTCTTCACCCGCCGCCGAAATCAGGGAATACTGCCAGGTTTCGGGCTCGTTGAGTGAAATGGGCAGCAAATGTTCCCAGTCGCTTTGCTCAAGCGGGCGGAGGAGGGTGCGCGAAGAATTAAGGTATATCATTATTTACAATGATTCATCATATTCATTGATTTTCATTTCAATAAATTCTTTGTGGCGTTTCATGTCAGAATTGATCAAGAAATCAATTTCACTTTGAGACAATATTTCTGAGTACTCTTTTTCTAACAAAATTTCTTCATTGAGATTTTTGAAAAAATAACTTGTGTAGCCAAAATGAATAGAAATTAGCATTAAAAAGTCAAATGAGCCTA
>CBINGV010000095.1:0-12266 GCA_966250255.1 uncultured Flavobacteriales bacterium
TCTCCCGCTACGGTTTCAACGACTTTTACAAGCGCCTGGAAACGCGATCGGTATCAACGGCCAAAAGTGAGTTGGAAGTCCACAGCGATTCGGAGCTGCATCGTGAATTCAAAAAGGCATACCTCGAAATCCTTCCCGAAGAAAAAAATTACATCCTCGAAATCAAAAAAGGCAGTACGGCAACTTCGCTGGCCTATGGAAAAAACCTCCCGCTTCCGCTGCTGAAGGATATCATGAGCCAGAAACGGGCGGGTTATCGCAAGGGCAACCTGATGTTTTACGGGATCAAATACCACACGAAAGGTAAAAATTACATTGTCATCACTTCGGCGCGTAACCATTATTTTACGGAATACACTTCCTACCTGCGCAGCCTCCTGATCATCTCCATCGGCGCCTCACTCATTTTGGTGGCGCTCATTGCTTTCTGGCTTTCCAAGCGGCTGATCACACCCATCCGGCGGATTACGGATAAAGTGAACCGCATCGGGACCGAAAACCTCAACCTTCGTCTGGACGAACCGCTGACGGAAGACGAGCTGGGCGAGCTGGCGCGCACCTTCAACAATATGCTTGACCGGCTCGAAACCAGTTTTGAAACCCAGAACAACTTCATCAGCAATGCTTCGCACGAGCTGAATACGCCGCTGACCTCCATTATCGGGGAAGCCGATGTGGCCCTTACCCGCAAACGTTCCGAAGCGGAATACATCGAGGTCCTGCAAAGTATCCTCGAAGAAGCCGAGAAACTGGACAAAAAAACCAAAGCCTTGCTTTTCCTGGCGCAAACCGGCTTTAACGGCAAGGCGATGAAAACCGGTAAGGTAAGAATGGACCAGCTGATCCTCGATGTACAGGAAACGATCAACCGGATTTATCCCAACAATAACGTACACCTCGATTTTTCCCGGCTGCCCGATAATCCCCTGCAATTGAAGGTGAACGGGAATGAGCAATTGCTGCACCTGGCCCTCTCAAATATCATCGTGAATGCCTGTAAATATTCAAATAACCGTGATGTCGACCTTTCCATCACCAGCAGCGGCGAATGGATTTCCATCCAGGTCAAAGACAAGGGTGTCGGCATCCCGGAAGCGGAAATCGGCTACATTTACGATCCTTTTTTCCGGGCCTCCAACACGGCTAATTTTGAAGGCTACGGCATCGGTTTGCCATTGACGCGCAACATCATCAAACTACATCACGGCGAAATGCATGTGCGCTCCGTTTTCAATATCGGGACCGAGGTGGAAATCCGTCTCCCGGTCGGGAAATTCAGCTTGTAATCCTTAAAAATCTTAACGGAAAGGGATTCTAATTGCATTCTAATGCGGCTCTAAGACTGTCCCCATGTGCTGCACCTAATTTTGCTGAAAAATTCAGATGTATGTGCAAAACCATTCTTTTCCCAGTCGATTTCTCCCAGGAATCACTCAATATCGCTAAAAAAATTATCGAAGACCACCCGGGTGAAAAACTCGACCTGGTGCTCGTTCACGGAATCCACGCTTCGGATTCGATCGTTGATTTGTTGTATTTTTCCAAAAAGGCTTTGCTGGCGAAGCTGTCCAGCCCCGAATTTGATGAAGCCTGCCGCTTGCTGCAGCATTTATATGACAAGCAAATTCACTCTTTGCAGGTCGAGTTGTTTTCCGGCTTTACGCAAGCGGCCTTCAACAGTTTTGTCACCGGACACAAGGTGGACCTGCTTTATTGTCCGGCAGCTCCGAAACAGGTCCCGAAAAACAAAATCAGCATGGATATCAGCCGCTTTTTACTGAAAACCAATGTAGTAGAAAAAATAATCATGCCCGGCCCGGCTTACGATTTGAGCAATGGAACCGGGGTCGTGCCGCAAATCAGCATCGTTAAATGAAAGCTAAATGGATCACAGGCCTGGTGGTAATTGTCCTGGCGGCTTTGATCAGCTCGCTTTTTGCCTTTGGCCGCTTGAAACATCCCGAAAAAATGATCCTGGGCTCGTGGAAAGAAGTTTCCTGGAACTATGAGCTGGTGGATAAACACCCGGGAAAAGAAGGGCAAACGGACGATCCCAGCCTGGAACACGAGATTTTCAAAAACCTGGTGATCCACAAATCGGAAAGCTGGAAGTTTCATCCCGGTTCGGGCCTGACGCTTGAAAAACAGAACCAGGAACCGGTAAAACTGACCTGGAAACTAAAAGGCAGGGGACATATCCTGCAATTGAATTACGGGGGCGATACCATGGAATATTACCAGATCAAAGAATTAACGGACAAAAAAATGGTCTTGCACTTTGAAAATGATATCCACGCGCGGGGCATTGTAAAAATTGTCTTCGCCCGTCACTAAAAAACAAACATTATGTTACGAAAATTCAGCAACACACGAAGCTTTGGCGACAACCTCAAACTCGGTACATTAACGGCCTTCACCGCAGGAATGGTGAACGTGGCTTCCCTGGTACTTTTTTTCTCCTTCGCTTCCAATATCACGGGCCACTTTGCCATTCTTGCGGATGAAATCTCCAATGGAAAATGGTTCCAGGTGCTGATCGTCCTGCTTTGGATCACCTTGTTCTTTGCGGGCAGTTTCCTGTCGAACCTGATTGTCATCAACGGCAACAGCAAATATTCCTACATTTCACATGCCGTGCCGCTCCTGCTCGAAATCGCCTGTTTCCTGGGCGTGGGCTTCTACGGGCACTATTTTTATTCGGAAAGCCTGATGGAAACCGAGATCCTGGTCGCCGTGCTGCTCTTTTCAATGGGCCTGCAAAACGGCTTAACCGCCAGCATTTCCAATTTTGCGGTCAAAACGACCCACCTCACGGGTTTAACGACCGACCTGGCGATCCATATTTCGATGCTAACCAAGGCCAAATACCGGAAAAACCCGGCAATCCTGCAAAAAGTCCAGCTTCTTTCCGCCATTGCAGGCTCCTACCTTGCCGGGGGTATCCTGGCCGGAAGCCTCACGCATTATTTCCAGTTTAAAGTATTCTTCTACATTTCCATCGCCATGATTTCCATCCTCGTTTACGACTTTTCCAAAAGCTATGTCAGCATCGGGATCCATCGCCGCCGGAAAAGTGTGGCTTTTGAAAAATGAAAAATGGAATGACAAATTAATTTTCCATTTTCCCAAGGCTAAGGGTTAGCTTCGCTGCTGTCCCGACAAGCCCGGATAAACTCTCCGGTGGTAGTCTTCAAAAGCTGCGCTTTTCCCGGCGCTAACGGTTAGCTTCGCTGCTACCTCCGGTGGTGGTCTTCAAAAGCTGCGCTTTTCCCGGCGCTAACGCTTGGTCTTCAAAAGCTGCGCTTTTTCTTCTCCATTTTCATTCTTGTATATTCCTGAATCAATCCGTACTTTTGTGAAAAACTATGGAATAATGGAAAAAACCCTTTCCAAAGCAAAGGAAAACGCCGTACCCGGCAAAACGATTTTAGCGAAAGCTTTCCGTTTGATGTGCACGGCCAAAACCCTGGCGGAAAAGTATGAAGCCAATAAGGAAGTAACCGCAAAGTATGTGCATGCGACATCACGCGGCCACGAAGCGATCCAGCTGGCGCTGGGCTTGCAGCTGCTCCCGCAGGACTGGGTTTCGCCCTATTACCGGGACGACAGTATTTTACTGGGGATCGGGATGACGCCTTACGAGCTGATGCTCCAGGTTTTTGCCAAGAAAGATGATCCTTTTTCCGGTGGACGTACCTATTATTCGCATCCTTCCCTGAACCGCGACGATATGCCTAAAATCCCGCATCAATCTTCGGCAACGGGTATGCAGGCCATCCCGACAACCGGTGTGGCGATGGGCATCCAATACAAGGAAAAACAAGGCCTGGCAGAAGATTTCGGCGGGCTCGATCCGGTGGTGGTTTGCTCCCTCGGGGACGCTTCCTGCACCGAAGGCGAAGTGTCCGAAGCTTTCCAGATGGCGGCGCTGAAACAATTCCCGATCGTTTACCTCGTGCAGGACAACGGCTGGGACATTTCGGCCAACGCAGAGGAAACGCGGGCACAGGATATCAGCCATTATGCCCGCGGGTTCAAGGGCATTGAAGTGCGTACGATTGACGGAAGCGATTTTGCCCTGTCCTACGAAACGGTGCGCGAAGTGTTTGAAACGGTGCGCAAAGAACGCCGCCCGTTCATTATTCATGCCAAAGTGCCGCTTTTGGGCCACCATACCTCCGGTGTGCGCAAGGAATGGTACCGTGACGACCTCGAGGAAGCCGCGAAAAACGATCCCTACCCGAAATTAAAAGATACCCTGTTAAACAATGGCTTCGACCTGGCTGACCTGGTCAACATCGAAAGTGAGATCAAGGCTTTGGTGGATGCCGAATACGATAAAGCACTGAATGCCGAAGACCCGGCACCGGAAAGCGTAACCGACTTTATTTTCGCACCGACCCCGGTAACGGAAGAAAAAGGCGAGCGCGAGCCCAAAGGCAAAAAGAAAACCGTCATGGTCGACAGCGCGCTTTTTGCGGTGCGCGAATTGATGCAAAAACATCCCGAAGCCTTGCTCTATGGCCAGGATGTGGGCGGCCGCCTCGGTGGTGTGTTCCGCGAAGCGGCAACGCTTGCCCAGACCTTTGGCGACAACCGCGTATTCAACACCCCGATCCAGGAAGCGTTTATTATCGGTTCCACGGTGGGGATGTCGGCCGTTGGGCTACGCCCTTTTGTGGAGGTACAATTTGCCGATTATATCTGGCCGGGACTCAACCAGCTCTTTACCGAAGTGAGCCGCTCGTATTATTTATCCAACGGGAAATGGCCGGTGAGCTGTGTGATCCGCGTGCCGATCGGCGCTTATGGTTCCGGCGGGCCTTACCATTCTTCCAGCGTGGAGTCCGTGCTGACGAACATCCGCGGGATCAAAGTGGCTTATCCTTCTACCGGTGCCGACCTCAAAGGTTTGCTCAAAGCGGCCTATTACGACCCGAACCCGGTGGTGATCCTGGAGCACAAAGGTCTCTACTGGTCCAAAATCCCGGGAACGGAGGGCGCTATGTCCATTGAGCCGGATGAAGATTACATCATTCCTTTCGGAAAAGCCCGCGTGGTGCAGGAAGCCGATGCTTCAGCCATTGCAAATGGTGAATCCTGCGTAGTGATCACCTACGGACGTGGCGTTTACTGGGCGCTCGAAGCTGCTAAAAGCTTCGAAGGCCGGGTTGAAATCGTCGATTTGCGAACGCTCAATCCGCTTGATCACGATAAAATCAATGAAGTGGCGCGCAAACATTCCAAAATCCTGCTGGTAACCGAAGAGTCGGTTGAAGCGAGCTTTACGCTCGGGCTGGCTGGAAGGATCCAGCGCGACAATTTCCAACACCTGGATGCGCCGGTAGCCCTGGTAGGTTCCGTTGATACGCCGGCCATTCCTTTGAACTCAACGCTGGAAGCGGCTTTGCTGACCAATGCGGAAAAAGTGCGTTCAGAAATCGAACAATTATTAAACTATTAAAAACAGCATGAAGCAAGTTTCTTACCAGAGCATAGAGAAGGCCATCAATAAAATTGACAACCTTGACGACGATAGCCTCGAGCAGGTTGCCGAAGCCTATTCCCAATCCCAGCCTACCTTGCTGGCTTATATCATGTCCGCCGCAGTCGAGTACCAGAACGAGCAGCTCGAAGGCCTGCTGATCTATTATTTTTGCCTGATCTCAGAAGCTTTTGCCCAGGAAGGGATTGAGTTGAACCCGGTGGAAGACGAGCAGATCGACAGCTTCGAAGAGCCGTTTTTTGAAATGCTGGATGCTTATTTCGATTCCAACGAGGAAGAAATCCTGGATGAGTTCTGCGACCAGCCTGAGCTGGCGAAATTCATGGCGATGGAAATCAGTGTGGAAGACGAAGACGGCACGGCGCTTGACGATGAAACGGCCACCCAGCTGTTTATCGTAACGATTGCCCAGGTGACGCTCATGAGCCGCGCGATTAAGGAATAAGGGGAATTGCCCTTTCTTAAAATTTGACTTTATCAGCAAACGGTGTGCCGTTGGACAATACAAACTCGTCTACGCTTTTCGGGTCAAGCTTCCCGTCGCTGAACAGTTTATTGGTGACAATGTTTTTGGCCACTTTTTCGGTTTTGATCCCGACATATTGAATTTCTGCTTTTTGCTTGCTTTCGAAGAAAATGTACTCGTAATAATGGACCGTTCCTTTCGGGTTCGAGCTCGTGATTTCAGTCGGGGAGTTATAGCTTCTCAGGTTTATGGAAAACACTTTGGTTCCCGCCAGGTCGTAGGCAATGAAATGGCAGTTCGTACCAGCGAAGCCACAGTCGACCTTTTCCAGTTTGAAGCTGGCCGTTCCATCGACGGAAACTTCATTGGTTTCCTCGTTGATGTCGATTTTGGTTTTTTGGGCGTAAGAGAGAAAAGGCAGCAGGAATAGGCTTAACAGGACAATTTGTTTCATAATAAGTTTTTGTTTAGGATCTTATGGAATGATTTTAATGACTGCAATTGTAACAAATTTCACGCCAATTAACAAGTGTCCGAAGACAGAATTGCATAATTGTTTCGTAAAAATTTAAAAGAGCGCTGTCCTGTCCGATAAGCGTACCCCGATTAACTTCCGAAAGTCATCAGAAAAGCCTTCAGGAACCCATCCAGTTCACCGTTGAGCACTTTGTCCGGGTCGTTTACCGTATAATCCGTGCGATGGTCTTTTACCCGCCTGTCATCAAGCACGTAGCTGCGGATTTGCGATCCCCATTCGATTTTTTTCTTGCCGGCCTCAATCTGTTCCCGGGATTCGCGGCGCTTGCGCAATTCCAGCTCATATAACTGGGAACGGAGCAATTGCATCGCTTTTTCACGGTTACCGAGCTGCGAGCGCGTTTCGGTGTTTTCAATCACAATCCCGGTCGGGGCGTGTTTCAAACGGACCCCGGTTTCCACCTTGTTCACGTTTTGTCCGCCGGCACCACCTGAACGGAAGGTATCCCAGCTGATGTCGGCCGGGTTGATGTGAATTTCAATCGTATCATCCACGGAAGGATAAACATACACCGAAGCAAAGGAGGTCATGCGTTTGCCTTGAGCATTGTAGGGGCTTACGCGCACCAGGCGGTGGATCCCGTTTTCGCCTTTCAGGTAGCCGAAGGCAAATTCCCCTTCGATTTCCAGGGTAACGGATTTAACGCCGGCCACATCACCTTCCTGGAAGTTGAGCTCTTTCACCTTGTATTTGTTTTTTTCGGCCCACATCAGGTACATCCGCATCAGCATGCCGGCCCAGTCACAGGCTTCCGTACCACCGGCACCCGCTGTGATCTGTAAAACAGCGCTCAGGGAATCCTCTTCTTCGGAAAGCATGTTTTTCAGCTCTACTTCTTCGAGCTCCTGCAGGAATTGGGCGTAAGCCGTATCGAGCTCTTCTTCTTCGGAAACCCCTTCTTTTACAAAATCGGCAAGCACTTCCAGGTCTTCCGCCCCGCTTTTGAGCTTGTCGTAGGATTCCACCCAATATTTGGTTCCCCGCAGCACTTTCATGTGGGCTTCGGCTTTTTTCGGGTCGTCCCAAAAGCCCGGATCCTGGGTTTTGAGCTCGGCTTCCTGCAATTCAACCCGCTTTTGAGGAATTTTCAGGTAATCCGAAATGGTTTCGATCCTGTTCTGAAGTTCTTTGATTTGTTCCTGGTTAACCATGTTTTTTTAATGTGCTAATATGTTAATGAGTTAATGTGCTAATTTTTAATATGCTAAAAATACAAATGTACATCAATTAGCTAATTAGCATATTATCACATTAGCTAATTAAAGCTACGTCAGTTGGCGATAAAAATAAAATTTTGCTTGTTGTGCTGCTTCGGGTTGAAGGGCACAAGGTCGTTGTTTTCCACCACGAAAGTTTCGTAATTCATTTCCTGGAGGAACGAAAAACAGTTGTTGCGGTTTTCATTGTCCCACAGCTCGGCGTAAATGACCGGTTTGTTGTTGCGGATGATACGCTGGCCGCCTTTGAGGACGAAGTATTCGAAATTTTCCACATCGATTTTGATCGCCTGGATCGCTTCGCCGTTGAATACATTGTCGAGGAAATCCATTTCCACTTCCACTTCAATGCCTTCGTTCATTTCCGTAATGCTTTCGTGTTTTACGTGGCTCAGGCCCTGGAAAAGTACATCGTTGCGCTGCGGAAGGATCATTTTCACGGATTCCTTTTGCTGGCCGAGGGCAATCGGGTGAATGCGGATGTTTTTCAGCTTGAATTTGGAAGTGATCCGTTTCAGGATGGAAATATTCTGCGGGATTGGTTCAAAAGCATGTACAAGCGTATTCGGGAAATTTTTCGCCAGGTGGTAGGACATCACCCCGATATTGGCGCCGATGTCGAGAATGATCCCGTTTTTGTCCTTGATGAAATTGATAAAATGGAAAAAATCCTTCTCCTTCGTGTCGGTGCGTAAGGTTCTGATTTTGAACAAAGCAAACACATACAAGTAGGTATTGAATCCCAACGATTTTTGCAATATGTATTTTACCTTGTCTTTCACCTTGTTGATAAAACGCGCAAAGATAGCAAAAAGTTGGCAAAAACCGTGTTTAAAAGAGCGGGCAAACCGTTTTATTTGTGTTGATATTTTTACAGGTGCCGAAGCCAATCGAAAATTCGTGGCTGAAATGGCTGTTTGTTCCGAGGTTCGACGTGATGTAATCGATCGAATAAGCAATGGAAAATTTCTGGTCGAATTTATATTGGAACAAGGCATTTACGGCATCCGTGTTACGGAAACCGAAACCGAAATCAAATTTGTTCATGAAAGAAAACAGCACATTCAGATCGGCCGAAACCGGTCCTTTCGGTGGAAAACGCAACAGGGCGTAAGGCAAAAAGGTAAACTGGTCGTTCAGGATAAAACGGGTACCGGCGCAGAAATTGGTATGAATCCCAAAACGCGAATCAGGCGCAATATTCGTCCATTTGTTCTTGATCAATTCGGAAAAGGAAAGGCTTAAAAAGTAATTTTTGCCGTTCCACCAAAAACCCAGTGCAGCATCGGGCGCAATGAAAGAGCCGCTTTCCTGCAAAACCGGGTCGGGATCCAGGATGGTCATTTTGTCCCGGTCAAAAACCCATTGCTTTGCCCCGGCGGAAATCCCGATCGAAAGGCGCGTATCCGGCGTAAAATTAAAATGCCCGGCATAGCTCACCAAAAAACGGTTCATCGTAAAGGCACCGGCTTTGTCGGCTTCAAACTTAAAACCGATGCCTTGGCGAGGCGTCAGCAGCTTTTTTTGCTGGGTATAAACCGGCAGGCTGAAAGTCAGGAAACCGCTGTTCGGCGATCCGGGCAGGCCGGCCCATTGGCTGCGGTAAAGCGTTTTGATCTCCAGGCAGCTTTTGAGTCCCGTAAAAGCCGGGTTCAGCGCCTGTAAATGCCAGAACCATTGCGAATATTGCGGGGTTTGCTGCCCGAATGAAACCGAGCACAACAAGACAAAAATCAGGACCTGGATGCGTTTTAGCATGGTATAAAAATAGTATTTTTAATTGAGAGTGAAGAATGGAGAATGGAAAATGAATCATCAGCTTGCAAGTGCTGAAATCGAAACTCTCTTGGCCAGGAGGATAAACGAGGGTGACAATTTTCAATTCTCCATTTTCCATTCTAAAATTCAAATGGTATCTTTGCACCCATGAATCTGAGCGAGCACCTCAAGCACCCCGTTTTTAAAGTTTGCGCCCAAATCTGCCAGGAAAATGGCTGGGATGCCTATGTGGTGGGAGGTTTTGTGCGCGACCTGGTTCTCGGCCGCCCGTCCAAAGACATCGACATCGTGGTGGTTGGGAGCGGCATGGAACTGGCCGAAAAAGCAGGCGCCACGCTGCGGGTCAAAAAAGTTTCGCTCTTTAAAAACTTCGGAACGGCGCATTTTCGATACAAGGACATCGATGTGGAATTCGTTGGCGCCCGGAAAGAATCCTATTCGCGGGATTCCCGCAAGCCGGTTGTTGAAAACGGGACCTTAAAAGACGACCAGTTTCGCCGTGACTTTACCATCAATGCACTCGCCATCAGCCTCAATAAAGCAGATTTCGGGGAGGTAGTCGATCCGTTTAAGGGCCTCGAAGACCTTGAAAAAGGCGTTATCCGCACGCCGCTCGACCCGGCGCAAACCTATTCGGACGATCCGCTCCGCATGATGCGGGCTATTCGTTTTGCCACGCAGCTCGATTTTAAAATCGAGTCGCAGAGCCTGCAGGCCATTCTTGAAAATGCGGAGCGCCTGGACATTATTTCGAGGGAGCGGATTATGGACGAATTGAATAAAATTATCCTTTCAAAAGAACCTTCCCGCGGCTTCAAACTTTTGTTTTCGACCAAGCTGCTGCACCGCTTTTTCCCGGAAATGGTCGCTTTGCAAGGCATCGAAACAATCAACGGAAAATCACACAAAGACAATTTTTACCATACGCTCGAAGTACTTGACAACGTGGCTAAAAATTCGGATAAGCTTTGGCTTCGCTGGGCGGCTATTTTGCATGACATTGCCAAACCGCCGACCAAAAGATTCGACGAGCGCGTCGGCTGGACTTTCCACGGTCACGAAGACCTGGGTGCACGCATGACCCCGCGGATTTTTAAGCAGCTGAAACTGCCGCTGGATCACAAAATGCGCTATGTACAAAAACTGGTGCGCCTGCACCTGCGCCCGATTTCGCTGGTGAAAGGGAACGTCACCGACTCAGCGGTGCGACGCCTGCTTTTCGAAGCGGGGGACGACATCGAGGACCTGATGTTGCTGTGTAATGCCGACATCACTTCCAAAAACGAATTTAAGGTAGTCAAATACCGCAAAAACTTTGAGACCGTTTCCCAAAAGCTCCGTGATGTTGAAGAAAAAGACCGCGTGCGCAATTTCCAGCCGCCGGTATCCGGTGAAATCATCATGGAAACCTTTGGTATCGGACCGGGTGCCGAGATCGGGATCATCAAAACCCGGATCAAAGACGCCATCATGGAAGGGATAATCCCGAACGAATACGAAGCTGCTTACGCCTTTATGCTGGAACTGGCCCGGGAATTAAAACTGGAACCGCTTAGCGGTAAAAATTAATTGCTTTAATTTTAAAAATTGGTCCAATTTGAATAAGCTAACATGGCTTATTTCAAAATAGTGCTGTTTCGACTCAAGTGACAAAAGTGAGGAGAAAAAGCATTGCTTTTGAAGATTAAGCGGTAGCGCCATGAAGAAAAAAACTGAGCGGTTTGGCAATGCATCCAAGGCGCTTGCGTCTGCGACCCGTCACACTAATTGGATTGCGTTGCCCCGCGAAGACTTTTTCTCCGAACGGCTTCACTTGAGACTTGATCTTTTGCTTCTTTTGTATCAAGACAAAAGAAGAGAAAGACAAATTAAAAAAGGAGCAGAAAACGGAGGAGATTCAAATCCTTCCTATTTTGTATTTCCGTAAATTTTCTATTTTTGTGGAAACTAAATTTGCTTACAGCATGAAAAAGTCGATCTTTTTGTTTACAGCTTTACTCGCTTTAGCGGCTTGTTCCGGGAAGGAAAAATCAGGCGACGACGAAGTGGTTTCTTCGGTAGTTGCCGGCGGACAATCGGAAGCCGAACTGAAAAAAGAACTGGCGGAATTTGACAAAGAAGAAAAGGAACGCATCCGCAAAGAGCAAGAATCCAGCACAACGCTCAGCTTTGATAAATTGCGCCACGATTTCGGGAACGTAAAGCCGGAGTCCGACAACCTCTGCAAGTTTAAAGTAACCAACACCGGCAAAAACCCGCTGATCATCGAGTCTGTAACGGCCAGCTGCGGCTGTACGACACCGCATAAGCCGGAAAAACCGATTCCCCCGGGCCAGTTCGACTACATTGAAGTAGGTTTCCACCCAAAACCGGGACAGCTCAACGAAATCATCAAAACAGTAACTGTCGAAGCGAATACCATTCCAAAGTCAAGCGAAATTTCTATTCGCGCTTATGTTAAGTAAGAGCTCGTTGACAAACGGATGATAATACGACACAACAGTCAGTGAAGCCTTAGCGCCGTTTTTAAAAAGATGGATGATGGCCGTAAACAGGGGTTTACGAATTATAACTTAGGACACTTCTTGCAGTGGACGCCCTTCTTTTTGTACTTCTTGCAACATTCTTTTTTCTTGTCGCAGGAGCAGTTTTCGCAGCTTTTGAAAAGGTGTGGTTGAGGCGTTTGAACTGGAAATGCTTTCATTTATTTAGACTAATTCTAAACTAAGGATTTGTCAACCGTGGATGAGGCTGATTAAA
>CBINGV010000096.1:0-12257 GCA_966250255.1 uncultured Flavobacteriales bacterium
AAAACTCCGAAACTAAATGAACTGCTAACTCATTAATGTCCTTTCGCAGCGAGGTAACGCTCGGCGTCAAGAGCAGCCATACAGCCCGTTCCCGCAGCGGTAATCGCCTGGCGATACGTTTTGTCGGCAGCGTCGCCGGCAACGAAAACTCCCGGAACATTCGTTTTGCTGCTTCCCGGCTGGGCATATTTGATGTAACCCGTTTCGTCCAGGTCGATGTAATCTTTGAAAATCTCGGTATTCGGCTGGTGGCCGATCGCTACGAAGAAACCGGTACACGGAATGGTTTTTTCTTCGCCGGTCACATTGTTTCTGACATGCGCGCCGGTTACGCCGTTTCCGTCACCCAATACTTCTAGTGTTTCGGTATTGAAGAGAATTTCGATGTTTGGCGTATGCTTTACGCGCTCAGCCATGATTTTGGAGGCCCGGAAATCATCTTTACGAACCAGCATGGTTACTTTTGTACATAACTTGGAAAGGTAATGCGCTTCTTCGCAAGCCGAGTCGCCCGCGCCCACGATCACCGTTTCCTGTCCGCGGTAGAAGAAACCGTCGCACACCGCACAGGCAGAAACGCCGCCGCCCATTTGCAAATATTTTTGTTCGGAAGGCAAGCCCAGGTATTTGGCGGAAGCCCCGGTAGAGATAATCACCGTGTCGGCGTGGATCTCATGACCGTCTTCTGTCCAGCATTTGTGCACATCGCCCGAAAAATCAACTTTCGTAATGAAACCAAAGCGCACATCCGTTTCAAAACGTTTGGCCTGCTCCTCGAGCTGCACCATCATTTCAGGACCGGAAATTCCTTGCGGATAACCCGGGAAATTCTCTACTTCGTTTGTCGTTGTCAATTGTCCGCCTGGCTGCATCCCCTGGTACATCACCGGTTTCATTTCGGCGCGTGCCTCGTAAATGGCCGCCGTGTATCCTGCAGGGCCTGATCCAATAATTAAGCATGTTACTTTTTCCGGACTATTCATGGTATTTTTTGTTTTTATTGTTCATGTTTGTGCCCGCAAAATTAACTATAAATTCCAATTTCGCCGGATAGATTAAAATTATTGTGCGATTGAAAAATTCTATATTCCGGGAATGCTGATTTTTGATGTGTTAATGACTTGATGTGCTAATTTGTTAATGCGCTAATATGCCAATTTGCTAATGGGTCAATGTGTTAATTTGGTAATGGGAAAGATTTTTTAACTGGATGGCCTACATTTCGATGAATTCTAATTCCGGACTATACTCGTATTCAACCTGGCAGGGGAACACGATCCGGGAAATGCGGTAGCGGAAAGCCTGCATTTGCTGACGGATTTTTTGTACTTTGTAATCAGCCTGCTCGCGGATGAGCCAGGAAATTTCTTCTGAAATATCATCTCTTTTTCCAATGCGACTGCTGTTCATCTGGCTGAGCGAAGCGTTAAGTTTTGTTTCGGAGATTTTTTTCAGGGAAATTTCGCCCAGGTCGGCGGCCGGGATGAATTTCTTGGAATAGAAGGAATAGCCTTTGTCGGTGTAGCCTACAATACAGAGATCGTATACGAATTCGCCGTTCAGCTTGTAGGAAAACTTGCCGTCCTTTCCATTAATACGATGGTAAGAGCTCAATTTGTCCGGGAAAAGATAAACGAAAAGACGACTGTATTTATCCGCATTTTTCACCTGTAATTTCATTTCATTGTAAACCAGTTTGGCCGTTTTTCCGGTTTCCTTATCGAAAAACTCGCCGCTGGTGCGGCTTACGGTACGTTCCATTACAAAGCGGTCGATGTTGTAAATAGTGGCATTGCCGGTAATCGTAAAACCAACAGACGGACCCAATTCCGGCCGTTTTTTGCCCAACTGGCGGTAAACACTTTCAGTATTGTGCTCGAGTTCCTGGTTGAAATTCTGAACCTCCCGGTCATTGGTGCGCTTATATTCCTTATTGCGTTCCTCACGGGTTTTGTTGTCCCAGTCGCGCTCTTTTTGAAGACGAATTCTGAGTAAATCATGAGCTTCCTGCTGCAGGCCTTTCATTTCCTCTTCGTAAAAATGTGCCAGGTTGGCGAGATGCGGGTTGTCCGGATTAACCGCAGCGAGGTTTTCCTGCGAAAAAGCTTCAAATTCGGTATAGCCCATTTTGACTACGCGGGCATCAATTTCGGAAAGCGGCAAGTTTAAGTTATTGACATACAATTTCAAAACCTGGTCGTCGCAGGTATGATGAATGGCGCGCATGCGTTTTTCAAAATCCCGTGTGGCGAGGTTGGTGCGATTGAATTTAGGTTTCCAGAAAGCAAGCACTTTGGAGGGGGGAATGCCGGTAAAAACATCGTTATCATATAGCGGCTGTTCCCGGGAGAAAGTTTGAATCGTATCATAATAAGAGTTCATCACATAGAGATAATCATTTACCCCCGATGTTCTATCAGCAGTTAAAAATTCCTCCATACTTAAATAAAGCGAATCCCGGTATTTTTTGTCTTTGCGCTGTTTGAGCTTATTGAGCGTGTCTTCATAGCCTTGTGGGTAAAAATCGAGTTTGTCCATATTGGCTAGGGTAGGCAGCTTGGCCAATTTTTGCGGATTTTGCCAGTCAATGATGCCGTTGGCCAGTTTTTTGCCTTCGAACAAGAGCATGTTTTCTTTCTGTTCATCCACGGGGACCTGAACATAGATACCTACTTTGGGATCGACTTCCAGCTTTTGTTTTTCGGGTGTAAAAGCCTGGATGCCAAACATGCCCTGCGTTTCCAATAATTGATCGCCAGATTGGGTGCTAAGGCCGCTTTTCACGATGTCCTGCACGTTCATCGCTTCCTGGTATTGAAGCACAATTTTTCCGCGATACGGTTTGCCGTTGAGTAAATAAGCATCCTGCGGAACGGAAAGTAAAACACCGTTCGGGGAAATGAAAACCGTGTCTTTGCCCAGCCATTCAAAATAACTGCTTTGCAGGTTTTCGATCGGGCTGAGTTTTTCCAGTTGTGAAATGAGCTCCGATTTTTCCTGCCCGGTGAAAGGGGTGTCGTCCTGCTTTTTTGTTGAAAAATAAAAAACAGCAGATCCGATGGCAAGGACAATCATCAAAACGCCCGCGATCATCAATTTTCGCAGGAGGTGGTAGCGTTTCCCTGTCGTTTTGATAGCCGTCCGAAGAGACAGACGTTTGGCCGCTTCATGGATTTGGGGTTGAAAATCAACTTCTTTGCGAAGCATTTCGTTTTCAGCCAGTTTTCGCTCAAAAGCAGCCCTGTCTGTGGCAGACAGCTCGCCGTTGAGGTATTGTTCAATCAATTTGGTTATTTCCGGGTTCATGGGATCAAAATTTTATTTTTTTGAAAACAAAGCATCTTTATTTTCAACTCTCAATTTTCAATTGCTCTTTCACTTTCTGAATACAGCGATACTTTTGCGCTTTCACTACTTTTTCGTTACGCAGCCCGACTTTTTGGGCAATTTCCTCCATGCTGAGTTTCTTGCCATAGAAAAAAGTCAGGATTTCACGGCACTGCCTGCCGATTTGGGCAATGGCCGCTTCGATGCCGTTTAGCCGGTTTTCCTTTTCCAGCCAATCTTCATCAATTTGCATGACGTCCGTAGTGAGCTCGAAGGTTGCCTGTTTCTTTTCTTTGCGTGCCTGGTTGTACCATAAAAACCTGCTGGTGCTTTTGACGTAGTAAAAGGCGTCGGCTTCGAGTACGAACCCTGGTTCTTCCGTTTTACGGCATAAAATCAGCAAAGCTTCCTGGAAAATGTCTTCGGCATCGGTACGCGGACAGCCCAAAGACTTTAACTCAGCCCTGATTTTGGGCCATTTCCGGTACAATTCTTTTAAATTAATTTCCTGCATTTCGTTTGCGTTTTACACCTTAATGTCGGAAAATGAAAAAAGGTAAACAACAGTTGTCATTTTTATTGAAAAAACAAAAGCCGGCTTAGGGTGAAGATCCCGGTAATAAAAATGAGTACCAGGGTGATTTTTTTAAAAGCGCCCTCCGTGCTATGGGAGAGGAACAGTTTGCCGAGGTAAGTGCCGAGGAAACTGATGCCCACGAGAAAGGGAATCAGGTAAAGATCATGGCGGTGAACATAACCGTTTGAAGCATATACAATGCTGCGGCTGAAATCAATCCCGAGGTCGATGAACGCGGAAGTACTGATAAAAACAGCGGCCGGCAGACTATAAACCGTCAGAGCCATTCCTCGGATGGCGCCGCCTGTGCCCACCAGTCCGGCCATGAGTCCCGAAAGCGAGCCGCTGAAAAAAGCGTTGCTTTTATTGGGCCGCAGCTTGAATTCTTTTTTGATCAGAAAAACGACACTCAATACCATGAGAAAAAGGGAAAGAATCAATTCCAGGTAATAGCTTTGCACCAGTTTGCTCAGAAAAGCGCCGAGGACTACAAAAGCAATGGCCGGAACACCCATGTATAAAAGCAGGAATTTATCGAAACCATGACGGAAAAGCATAATTTTGCTGAGATTACTCACCACATGAAAAATAGCGGTAATCCCGAGAACGGATTGAAAATCAAAAAAGAGGCCTGCAATCGGGACAAAAAAAACGGATGAGCCAAAGCCTCCGATTGTCCCGAAAAACTCAGAAACGAGCGCCAGTAAAAGAAAAAAACTAAGATAAAGCGGTTCCAATTTTTCTGTGTTAGCGGTTAATCCGGGTTTGTGAGGGTTATTTTGTTTTTCGGTCTTGTTCGATCAATTCGTCGAGCCAGCTTTCGGCTTTTGCTCTGTTGTTAAAAAAGCGCGTGCGGACGTGGGGCTTGTGGAAGTTCATGTAAAAATTACCGACGATTCGCTGGGCATGGGAATGGATTACAAAAGCGTCAGCCATTTTGAAGATCGAGCCGTCTTTACTGCTGGATGCTTCGCGTGCTTTGTGGGAAGGAAGCGTGTGTTTCCCGACGAGGATCAGGTTGTAAAATTTACGGCCCTTGCCGATGGCTTTGGCAGCTTCATACAATTGCCAGAAATCCTTGGTGCGAAAATCCTTTTCTTCCTGGATATCAATCAGCAGAATGTCCTCTTTAAGCAGGGAAACCGTAGAGATGTCACAGGTAATGATATGTGAAGAAGTTGCCATAAATCAGAGCAATATACCAATAATTAAGACATCGTCCGTTTGTTCCAGCGGTCCCGTCCATGCGGCGTGGGCTTCATTCAGGAAGTCTTTCTGGCGGGAAATTGGTAATTTACTGGCTTCCAGCAGGCTCTCTTTGAATTGCTTGTACTTGTATTTTTTTCCTTCCGGGCCGCCAAACTGGTCGGCAAAACCATCTGAAAACAAGTAAATGTGGTCGCCTTTTTTGGCCGGAATTTCGCGCGTGGTAAACAGTTGTACCTTGTCGCTGACGTAAGCGCCAACCGGGAATTTATCGCTTTTGTATTCGTGCAGCTCGTTGCCGCTGAAGAGGTAAAGCGGGTTGTTCGCCCCGGAATACAGGATATTGCCATTTTGTTTGTGGATGGAGATGAGCGCAATGTCCATACCGTCGCGGATACTGCCTTCGTCCCCCGCCTGGTTGAGGCTTTCGGTGAGCCAGCCGTTTACGGCATCCAGGATTTCGGATGGTTTTTCCAGTCCTCGCTCCAATACGGCTTTGTTGAGCAGGTTGAAATTCACGATCGACATCAGGGCGCCCGGTACGCCATGCCCGGTACAATCGGCGGCGGCAACGAAAATGTGCCGGTCGTTTTCAGCAATCCAATAAAAATCCCCGCTCAGGATGTCTTTTGGCTTGTTGAGGATAAAAGACTGCGGCAGGATGGACCGCCATTTTTGCTCGGGCGGTAAAATCGCTCCCTGGATGCGCTTGGCGTATTTGATGCTGTCGGTAATCTCAGTGTTTTTTTCTTCGAGCAGGAGGTGTTGCTCCACCACAACGGCCTTTTGCTGTTCGATCAGCTGGTTTTGCTCTTCCAGTTTTTTGTTGATCCGTGCCTTAATCCGGTTGTTCCGGAAAATAATCAGGAGGATCATTAGCACGAGCACCAGTCCCGCCAGCGAAAAATAAATCGAAAGCTGCTTCTTTTCATTGTCCTTCGCCAGGATCTTATTTTGCTGCTCTTTTTTCTCGGATTCGTATTTGATGGAAAGGTCGTGGATGCTCTGCCGGTTATCTTCGTTCATGATCGTGTCATTCAGCGTGACGTATTTCATCATGTAATCGTTCGATTCCTTATACATTTCCAGCTTGCTGTAAGCAATCGACAGGTTGTAATACACGTTGGCAACAGAATATTTCTCATCAATTTTTTTAAACAGCTCGAGCGCTTCCGACAGGTTGAAAATAGCGGAATTGTACTGGCCAATTTCAGTTTGAAGATCACCGATATTGTTGTAAGCTGTCGCCAGGGATGAAATGTCGTCCGGGGTGTATTTTAAAACAGCCTGTTTGGACTTTTCATAATATTCAATCGCTTTTTCAGGTTTTTTCTGGGCGCTGAAACAAACGGCCATCCCGTTGTAGACATACGGATAGTATTCGGTGAAGTTTTCTTTCTCCAAATTTTCTTCAACAAACCCATAATAATATAAGGCCGATTCATACTTTTCCTGGTTAATGAAATAATTGGCCAGGTTGATGTAGGAAATGATGTAATAATTGTCGCCTTTGATTTTTTTGTAGGCATCGATCGCCTGCATCTGGTATTCAATCGCTAGTTTATGGCTTCCGTTCTCATTATTAATGGCGGCTAATTTTTCAAAGGCTTTGCCTTCATAATCATGCTTAAGGTTTCCCTGAAGTTTTTGGGCTTCTTTGGATTCCAGCAAAGCGTAGTCCGTGGCGCGTTTATAATCCGCAGACTGCATGTATAAACCAGATAAGTAATCATAAATTACATAGCATTTATAACTGTGGCTTTCACAGAGCTTTTCTGTTTTTAAAGCATAATCCATTGCTTTTTTAGGCTCCGAATCATAAATGTGATCTATGAGTTTAAGGTAGAGCGTGATTTTAGCGGTGTCAGAATAGGCCTTGTCGATTTTTTTGAGATAAACCTGCTCTTTGTTTTGACCAAAGCCTGAATTGTGAAGACAAAAAATAAGGGTCAGAACAAAAAGAATGTTGTTTTTCACAAAATTAATTTTATATTTGGCTAATTAAACGATGTAAATATATAAAAAATGTCAGTAGTAGAAACAGAAAGAGAAGGAATCATCGCTGAATTTTACGATGAGGATACAGGACGCATCAAAGAGGATGTGACGGGAGGCGATTTTGAATTTGCCAGACGTGGCGCCCAGGTCGACTTTACCGTGAATGAGAAAGTTTTTTTCATTACAATTACTACGCCAAGCGGCAAGAAAATTGTCAAAAACGTCATCAAAAGATAAGACAGAGAGGCCATTGTAAGATGGCCTTTTTTATTTTAAACCAAAAATAAAAGCCATGGCAGAAACAGCAGAAAAAAAGGAGAAAAAAGAAAAAAAGGACAAGAAAGAAAAAACATCCACCGTTGAAACAAGGACCGGTAAGCTAAACCAATTCTATGATTCGGAAACAGGTGAGATCTACGATTCAGAACATGGGAAAGCGCTTAATTTTTACAACCCGGACGCTCAGAAAAAACTGAAGCAGGGCGAAGAGGTGGAATACGTGTTGCTGACCACCCCTAAAGGAAAAAAAATTGTCAAAAACGTCATCAAAAGAGACAAGTAAGATCCTCAAAAATAACCCAAAGCTGCCCCGGCAGCTTTTTTTTGTGCTTTATTCTTACTGTTCTTCCAGGAGCATTTTGGTTCGTTCCAAACCTGCCAGGGCTTGCGGGTCATTGGGTTTGAGCAGCAGGGCACGGCGGTAAAGCTCATGGGCTTTTGCGTATTCCTTCTGTTCATAAAGCTCTGCCGCCCGTTTGAAAATTTTAACGATCTGGTCTCCGTAGTAGCAAGCTATCTCAAAATTATTGCGCAGCAAATCGATTTTTCGTTCATGGAACGGGTCCGGGCATTGTTTTTGAAGCTCCCGGTAAAGGTAAATAGTGAAGGTGCGATCGTTTTGCAGCCGCGCGTATTCACCCCGGCTATTTTCCCGCACAACCTCCACGCGGAAAGCCTTTTTCCGGCACAAATCAAACAACGAATCCGCCAGGCAATGCAGCTCGGAACAACTTAGCACGGGATGGTGTAGCGTACTGTCAATACGAATCAACACCGGTACGCTTTCCTGCGAAAAAACAGGGAAAAGAACACCCAAGAAGAAGAGAAAAAAGAGCTTTTTCATGTGTGGAAGTTTTGCAGGTAGTACAGGCCGGGAAGAAAAGCGTTCAAAATTCCATATTCCAAGACAAAAGAAAAGATATTTCAACATTGAGCATCCGGAAAACGAAATTTTGTTATTTTTAAGCGAAATTTAGATCTATATGGGGTTTTTCGAAGCAATGGAAGGATTGGAAAAGGCATTTTGGTTTATGGCTTTACCGGCCAGTCTTATTTTTGTCATCCAGACCATTATGACTTTTATCGGGGTAGACAGTACAGACGGTATTCATGCGGATTTTAACGGTGACCTGGATGGTGCCGACGCTCCTTTTCAGCTGTTTTCGCTGCGCAACCTGGTTAATTTCTTCCTGGGTTTTGCCTGGACGGGTATTTCGCTCTACCACAGCATAGCGAATCACTGGCTGCTGATCGGCATTGCTTTATTGGTTGGCGCCCTGTTTGTATACCTCTTCTTCCTGGTCATCCGCCAGGTGCAAAAACTGGCCGAAGATAATTCCTTCACGATACGCAATGCAGTGGGCAAAAGCGCTACAGTTTACCTGCGGATTCCGGCCTCCAAAAGCGGTTACGGGAAAATCCAGGTCAGCGTCAATGGCACTTCCCACGATATAAGCGCGATGACGGAAGGGGTAGATATTCCCAGTGGGGCTATGGTCCGGGTACTTGAAGTGCTGGACAATAACCTCTTGCTAGTGAGTATTTTATAAATAACCACAAAATAACCATGAACACACTTGTTTTAGAAGGTGGCGCTGCCACATTTTTGAATTCACCGCTAACAATCATTGCCGTAGCGGTTATTGTCTTTTTTGTTTTACTTTCCGCTATCATTTCGCGCTACAAACGCTGTCCATCGGATAAAATCCTTGTGATTTACGGGCGAACCGGGGGGACATCAGCCAAATGCATTCACGGTGGAGGAGCTTTTATATGGCCTGTTATTCAGGATTTTGCCTATCTTGACTTGAAGCCGATCTCCATCGAGGCAAACCTTACCAATGCCTTGTCTCGCCAAAACATCCGCGTGGACGTTCCCTGCCGTTTTACCATCGCGATCTCGACCGAATCCGATAGCATGGGCAACGCGGCCGAGCGTTTGCTGGGATTGAGCGCCGACCAGATCCAGGAGCTCTCCAAAGATATTCTCTTTGGTCAGCTGCGACTCGTAATCGCCACAATGACCATCGAAGAAATCAACTCCGACCGCGATAAATTCCTGGACAATATTTCCAAGAATGTGGATACTGAATTGAAGAAAATCGGTCTTAAGCTGATCAACGTGAACGTGACGGATATCAAAGATGAATCCGGCTACATCGAGGCGCTTGGGAAAGAGGCGGCAGCCAAAGCGATCAACGAAGCTAAAATCAGTGTGGCCGAGCAGGAAAAAATCGGGGAAACCGGGAAAGCAATCGCCGACCGCGAGCGCGATACCCAGATTGCCGAAACTCAGCGCGAGCGTGACGTGAAAATCGCGATTACCCAGAAAGATAAAGAAATCAGTATTGCTGCAGCCACCAAGGACGAAGCCATTGGTCGTGCCGAAGCAGAGCGCGATACCCGTGTGAAAACCTCCGAAGCCAACGCGATTGCCGTACAAGGGGAAAATGAGGCCCGCATCCAGATCGCGAATTCCGAAGCCGCCCGCCGCGAGAAAGAAGCTGAAGCCCTGCGCCTGGCCATGACCGCTGAAAAAGTCCAGCAGGCGAAAGCCCTCGAAGAAGCTTATGTAGCGGAGCAAAAAGCCGAGATGGCGCGTTCCGAGCGTGAGCGATCCACGCAGATCGCGAACATCGTTGTTCCGGCGGAAATCGCCAAGCAGCGCGCCATCATTGATGCCCAGGCTGAAGCCGAGCGCATCCGGGAAAATGCAAAAGGGGAGGCCGACGCAATTTACGCCAAAATGGAAGCCGAAGCGAAAGGTTTGTTCGAGATCCTGACCAAGCAGGCAGAAGGTTATGAACAAGTCGTAAAAGCCGCGGGTGGCGACCCAACCAAAGCCTTCCAGCTCTTATTGATTGAAAAGCTTCCTGATTTGGTGAAAACCCAGGTGGAAGCAGTCAAGAATATCAAGATTGATAAAATCACCGTGTGGGATTCGGGCAATAACCCGGAAGGCGGATCGTCGACCTCGAACTTTGTGTCTAACATGATGAAAACCGTTCCCCCGCTGAATGACCTGTTCAACATGGCCGGTCTGAATTTGCCGACTTACCTGAAAGGCCAGGAAACGGAAGACCAGGGAACAGCGAAAGACGTTACAGTTACACCTCCGCCTCCTGCGAAAGAGGAAGACAAAGAGAAAAAAGATAAAAAATAAAAATGAGAGGCTGTTTTCGGACAGCCTTTTTTGTTTTCTTTTCTTTTTCCCGCAGATGGGCGCGGATCAAATGTGCGGATGACACTAATTGTGAATTGATCAGTTAGGTATTTTATGAGTAAGATTCCGGCGGGATGCTTCTTAGTTTCATAGTTAGCAATATCTGCGAAAAAAAATCCGCGGCCATCTGCGGGAAAAATTTACTGGAACAAACGGGCACAAAAAACGCCACCCAAATCGGGCAGCGTTCTATATGAATGAAATGTTTGTTCTTATTCTTCGCTGGGAACCAGGATTCGTCCGCAGTGCTCGCAAACGATCACTTTCTTTTTGGATTGGATATCCAGCTGGCGCTGAGGCGGGATTTTGTTAAAACATCCACCGCAAGAATCACGGTCAACCGGCACAACAGCAAGCCCGTTCTTCGCGTTGTTACGCAAACGGCTGTATGCAGTCACCAAACGTTCATCGATCAGGGATTTTGCCTTGTCGGATTTCTCGAGCAGGCCTTCTTCTTCTTTTTTCGTTTCACCGATAATCTCGTCCAGCTCATTTTGCTTGGTGGTCAAATCGCCTTTGCGCAGATCGTAACGGCTTTTGGCTTCTTCGTAAATTTCTTTTTTGTTCACAATATTCGCTTTCGCTTCTTTGGAACGCTTTTCGTGCAACTTGATTTCGAGGCCCTGGAATTCGATTTCCTTATCGAGAGACTCGTATTCGCGGTTGTTGCGCACGTTTTTCTGTTGCTCTTTGTATTTTGCAATGGCACCCTCAGCTTCTTTCACGGCATTTTTGCGGTCGGAAACTTCCTGCTCCATTTCTTTGATTTCGTCAGCTAATTTCTTCAATCGGGTATCCAAACCTGTCAGTTCGTCTTCGAGGTCCTGAACTTCCAGTGGCAGCTCACCGCGGATCGTGCGGATTCTATCGATCTCAGAATCAATTTTTTGTAATTCGTACAGCGCGTCAAGTTTGTCCGCAACCGATACTTCTTTTTTAGATGCTGTTCCAGCCATGTGCTAAAAATAATTTATAGGATTTGTATTAATTCCTGTCAAATGGACTGCAAATTTAGCAAAATTATTTGATATTTCACGCTGGATCAAATTAATTGTAAATTGTTCACTTTCATAATGCCCGATGTCGGCAATGATGATTTTGTTTTCCGCATCGAAAAACTCATGGTACTTGAAATCAGCCGTAATAAAGAGATCCGCTTTACGTGCGATCGCTTTGGGGAGTAAAAAACTGCCCGAGCCGCCGCAAATCGCAACCGTGCGTATTTTTTGTTTGACGATGTCTGTGTGACGGATCGTTCCGCAATGAAAAACCTGTTTGATTTTCGCCAGGAAGGTCAGCGTGTCCACCGGGCTTTTCAGCTCGCCGATCATACCGGATCCCTCCTCCTGGTTGATATTTGCCAGCGGTATGATATCATGGGCAACCTCTTCGTAGGGATGTGCGTCATTCATCGCATGCAGTACGGCCGAAAGCTTGTGTTTGCTCACCAGCACTTCGATTTTGCTTTCCTCGGCCTTTGTGCGGCTTCCGATCTTTCCCTCGAACGGGTCGGCGCCCTCAAGTGGCTTGAAACTACCGATTCCCGAGGATTCGAAACTGCATTCGGCATAATTCCCGATGTGCCCCGCACCGGCCTGGAAAAGGGCGCGCTCCACTATGGAAAGGTGGTCCTGCGGAACAAAAACA
>CBINGV010000097.1:0-12104 GCA_966250255.1 uncultured Flavobacteriales bacterium
CATGAGGTAAAAGTCAAAGCCATTGGGGGGTGTTGATAAAAGCGCATCCGGCGTTACTTGCATCCCATTCAGGGGAACTCCCTGCAAAATATTGGCTCCCCAGCCAGAAACGTAAATATTTCCGCAAATATCCACCAGGAATGCTGCTGGTGAGATGTTCACATCACCGTTTCCATTCCCGAAAACGGTTGAATTTTCGAGCAGCGCCAGGTTTTCGTCCAGTTTGGCAATAAACTGCCCGCTGTTGGGATTAACAAAGCCGGCATTCGTTACCGGGAACGTTCCTCCGCGCGATTGCCCAAGCAGGAAAACCTTATCATTCCGGTCGATTTCCACGAAAAACGCCTGGTCGTAATTGCTTGTTCCTACATAAGAGATCCGCTGCAAAGCATTGCCAGCTATGTTGAGCTTGCCGACAAAACCATCACTGATCCCTCCGTTGTAAGCGGGTTGAAAACTCCCTGCGGTTTGGGGCAGGTCATTGGAGCTTGTGCCACCGGCAAAGACAATGTTATAGCTCGAGTCGATTTTCACCGAATAGCAGGCATCGTTGTTGCTTCCCCCGATATAGGTTGAAAATAAAAGACTTGAAAGGTTGGGACTGAGCTTGAAGATCACCCCATCCTGTTCACCGGCATTGTTGGGTTGCAGCGCATTTTGTGTCGGGAAATTGGTCGAGCGTGTACAGGAAGCAACCAGGCAATTGTTGAGCGAATCAAGCATGATCTCACCACGAAACTGATCACCGTAATTGGTCGTAAGGGAATCGTAATAAATGACACTGCTGTAATTGCCTGTTTTTCCGAAAATGGAATAATTTACGCCGTCGTTGTCACTTCCCCCGAGGTAGGTGGAAGCCAATAAAAAATGCCCGTTCGCACTGATGCGTGCCAGGTAAATGTCTGTTCCCGTTGTCCCGAAATTCGAACCGTTAAAGAGGATCAGTAATTGTTGCCCGCCGCCGTGAGTGCTCTGGTAGCCGCCCTGGATCGGGAAATCGGTGCTTGAAGTTACGCCATAGACATAAACATTATTCTGTTTGTCGCAGATCAAACTGTGAACGGTTTCCGTTCCCTGGGTATCATCGCCTCCGCCAAGGAAAGTAGTCCAGAGCATGGTTGTTCCATCCGCGCTGTATTTGGAGATAAAGGCATCGGTCGTAACGCTTCCCCCGATATTGGGTACGGTAAAATTCGAATTCACATCGTAAGCATCATCGTCCGGGGTTGGGTAAGCATTTCCGTAAACCGTCCCGGCGGAATAAGCCGTCCCGTCGTGGCCATAGGTGGCCGTCATCCCGAAATTATCCGTTACGGAGCCGCAATACGTAGCAAAAATCAGCTCCGGGTCAATAATGAGCTTGTATAGTTTGTTGTAATTCCGGATTTTGAAATTTAACCGGGCACCGTCCAGCACAAATTCGCAGGGAACATCCACAATCTTGCCATTGATTAGCTGGTAAGCGTAAGGTTTGTTTTCACTGATGGTGCCGTTTTTCGTTGTGATAACCAGTTTTCCTTTTTTATCCAGGCGAATATCCTGCTGCCCGGCGTATTCGAGGCGGATCAGCTGCGGATCAACATTCGGCTGCACGTGAAACTCGTATTTCAGTCCCCCGTTTTCTTCAATCAGTTTCAGGTTGATGCCGTTGTACAATTCTTCCAGCGTGGCTTCCGAATAGGCATGTACGTCGCCTACCCAGCGCTTTTTATCATTCCCGATAAAATAATTGTAATAGGGGCCAACGGCTTTATCCTTCCGGATGGATTGAATTTCATTTGAGCCGATAAAATTGAGGTGGACCGCATCCTGGCGGTAAGCAAGGGAAGGATCTTTCGCATCGAAATTCGCATGACTTTCCTGCACATTCCGGTAATCCGTTAGGTGAAAAAAGAGCTTGTGCTGCTGGACCCAAAGGTTTCCCCCGGCAAAGCGGCTTTTGAAAAGGATATTTTCATTCCACTGTCCTTTGTTTTCGATGAAAGCCTGCTGAATGGAATGCGTATGCCCGATTTCCTGTGAAAAAGCAAAGAGGGACAAAAAAAGAAAAGCAGCGCTTAAAAATCTCATGAAATCGAAATCAAGTACTAAATTTGTATAAAAATAGAAAAAAATTAGAATTAATCCGCTTTCGATGAATTTTCACCCCGTTACAGCGAACGATTTGGCTTATTTTGAAGCACTTTTGCCCGGAAATTGCTTTGTTCAGGCTGAAGTATTGAGCGAATATGCCCATGATGAAACCGAGGATTTACATTTTTTACCGGAAGTGGTGCTCAAACCGGCCACCGTGGAAGATATTTCGCAGATCATGCGCTATTGCCACGAGAAGGGGATTTGTGTTACTCCGGCTGGCGGGCGCACGGGCCTGAGCGGAGGCATGCTTCCTGTCCATGGCGGTGTTTTGCTTTCCATGGAAAAATTCAATAAAATCCTGGATATTGACGAGCGCAATCACCAGGTGACCACCGAGCCGGGGGTAATTACGCAGCTGCTCCAAAACGCGGTTAAGGAAAGGGGATTGATGTATCCGCCCGACCCTGCGAGCCGGGGGAGCTGTTTTATCGGCGGGAATGTTTCCGAGAATTCGGGTGGCCCGAAAGCGGTAAAATATGGCGTGACGAAGGATTATGTGCTGAACCTGGAAGTGGTGCTTCCGACAGGCGAAGTCATCTGGACCGGTGCCAATGTGCTGAAAAACGCAACGGGCTACAACCTCACGCAGCTCCTGGTAGGAAGTGAAGGAACACTCGGAGTGATCACTAAAATTGTCCTTCGCCTGATTCCGCACCCGACGCAGGATTTGCTGATGCTGGTACCTTTTTATGATGCGCAGAAAGCCTGCGAAGCTGTAGCGGCGATTTTTCGTGCGGGGGTAACGCCAAGCGGCCTCGAATTCATGGAGCGCGATGCCATTTTGTGGAACCTGCATTATGAGCCGGACACAGTATTTGAGGTCAAAGACACACACCAGGCGCATTTGTTGATTGAAGTGGATGGTTTTGACCAGGAAATCCTGATGAAGGAGTGTGAAAAAATTATGGAGGTATTGGCCGGCTTCGATACCGATGAAATTCTCTTTGCCGATAGCCAGGCGCAAAAAGAACAGCTCTGGAAACTGCGCCGCAAAGTAGGAGAGGCCGTCAAGTCCCATTCCATTTACAAGGAGGAAGATACGGTTGTGCCTCGCTATGAGCTGCCCAAATTACTTGAACTGGTAAAATCAGTAGGCAAAAACTACGGTTTCAAATCCGTTTGCTACGGACACGCCGGTGACGGAAACCTTCATGTGAATATCATCAAAGGCGATTTATCCGACGATTTCTGGAACAACGGGCTTTCCAAAGCCATCAGCGAAATTTTTGAAGGAGTGGTAAAGATGGGCGGCACGATTTCCGGGGAACATGGGATCGGTCTTGTTCAAAAACAATACATGCCGATTGCTTTCCCGGGTGTTCAGCTGGAATTGATGCGAGCCATCAAAGGGGCTTTTGACCCGAAAGGTATCCTGAACCCGGGTAAGATTTTTTAGAAATTAGTTTGTATTTAATAACCAACTCAATTATTGAAAAAAGTCAACTCGCCGTTTTTCATCTGGTGGTAAGCCCGCGAAAGGTAAGCTACGCAAACGCGCATCGCATCGAAAGCCGTTTCAGATTCTGCGCTGATTTCCTTTCGTTGTAATTTCAACAGGAGTTTCATGTATAAGGCATGAAACATGATTTCGATGTGGTTTTTATCCTTCAGGTTGGATTTTTCACGGAAGGCTTCAATGTGTTCAATGGCAGCTTCATAAAGGTTTTTGTAGCGTTCATCGTTCGCCATGTTGAGCAAGGTGTTGTGCAGGTAAGAAAGCTCGATCATCACTTCCTGGATGAGGTGCAAATGGCCTTTTTCCGTCACTTTTTGGCTTTTCATCTGCTGGATCAGGTCGCCGTACCACTGCCGGTACTGGTTGTGAAAGCTCTGGTCCGGCAACTGCGGGCTGACGTATTCCTCCATGATACGCTCCAGGTCAAAATCAAAAGAGCGGATCACGTCTTCGATCTGGTACATGTACAAGATGTATTCCGCAACGTTTTCCTGTAATTTTTTCCGGGCGATGAACATAGTTTTGAATGGAGAGTTGAGAATGGGAGAATTAGTCGTTTCTCCCCTTGAGGGAGATTAAGAGGGGTGATAACGATTATCACAAATCCTCCCCCTTAATCCCCTCCAAAAGGGGGAATTGATTCATTTATGCTAAACTTATTTTTTCAGCTCTTTCCCGAGATCAGCTTCGATTTCGGCCTGGTGTTGGTTGAGGTAGGCAATGAATTCCTTCGTCACATCCATGGAAGAGTTGATGAAATTGATCTGCCCGCCGGCCCCATGGATCAGTAAAACGTCGATTTTATGTTTTTCGCAGTATTTTTTACCTGCTGCTTCGATGCGCTTGGTCAGTACTTCAAGGATTTCAACGGTTTCTTCTTCGATTTTCACACCTTCGGTTTGCTGGTATTGATACAATTCCTGCTCGCGGCGTTGAGCTTCCTGCTGGATGGATTGGATTTCGATATTGGAAAGCTCCCCGCGCTTGGCGCGTTCATCGTTTTTCATGATGTATTGCTGCAGGGCGCGCTGGCGCTTTTCGAGCTCGTTCTGGAAGCGCGTTTGCTTCACTTTCGTGATGGAATCCTGCTCGCGGTAATAATCGAAATTGTTTTTCAGGGAATCCTGCACGTAATATGCGATTTTCAGGCCGTTTTTGATAACCGGTACATCCGGTGTCGTGTTCTCTTGGTCTTTTGGCTTATCGCTGCAGGAAGCTAGTGCGGCAGCCAGGGCTGCAGTCATCAGGATGGATTTAATTTTCATGCTTTGCATTTTTTGTATTAAAGGCATTTTCCCAGTCCTCGCGCATCGTAATAAAACGGTCGAGGCTTTTTTTAAGCAGCTCGTGGGTGATCATGGCTTTCACGTCATCCAGCCCGAAAACATCCGTTTCACTGATCTTGAATACCTGCTCGAACTGGCCCAGCTCAATTTTTACAATGTATTTCGCATTGTAGGAAAAAACCTGGATTTTATACCTTTCGTGCGGGATCTCGGCAACGACTCTCATGGGATAATTTTTCAGCAAAAATAATAAAATAAACTTGTAACGCAAAGTTTGCAAAAGGTTTAACTTCGTTGCTGCTATGCGGTCGCAAAAAGCGCAAAGGAAGGACGGGAAGGTGTAATCCCTGGTCTTGCCTCTAAACAAAAAACCATCCGCCCGGAGACGAATGGTTTTTTATAATTTAAGTCAAATAGTTAAATAGATATATTAGATTGCGAATGCCACATCCTGATCGTTGTATTCTTTGAATTCGAACGGCACTTTCACCATGAAAGCATAATCCTGGCCTACTTCGTACATGTCCTCGTCGGCTTTGCGGTAGTACCATTCAACTTTGGCTTCAAAGCCACGTTCAACGATTTCATTTAATTTATACAACAGGAATAAAATACGCTTCGAAGAGGAGATATTGAAGTATTCCAGGTCGATTTTAAAAGTAGTGAGCGGGCATGGATTTTCAGAATACTTGTCAAACCAAGCCAATGCATCACCCCAGAACGGTTCAGGATTGTCAGGAATGGATCTTCCTTTAATCGTCATTAAGCCATTAGTATGAAACGCAATAGAGGGTGTTTGTAAGGTCGCTTCTCTTATAAAATCTACCATTTTGTTGTATGTTTTCGACTGCAATTTGCAAAAAAAAAATGAATTACAACTTTTTCTGGGGGATAAAATTCAAATATTTAGATGAAAGATCATTTTTTACAAATTAACGGTGAAAATAGGTGAGCAAAAAAAAGAAGTTTTTTAGGCTGATAATGAAAACTATACGTAAACTTGCAGCTAAAATCCCTGCTTTTTATGGAGAATTTTGAGATAATACGTCCCCTCGGAAGCGGAAAAAAGCGCAAATTCAACGAAGTTTTCCTGGTGCGGGATCAGCATTCGGGGGAAGAGGCCGTACTCAAATACCTGGAAAAAAGCGAACAGAATAGTGCCGCGCAGGATTTGCTGCGCCGGGAGGCGGCCCTGGTTTTTGATCATCCGCTTTTGCCCCGGGTCATTCGCTTGGGGGAAACAGAAAAAGCCCTCTTCCTGCTGAAAAAATACGTTCCCGGAATTCCCCTGGATGCTTACTGGAAGCAGCTCCCGGTCAAAGAACGGCTCCCTTTCCTGCTTTTGCTGCTGGATCAACTGCTTCCGCTCTTTGAAGAGTTGCGTATAAAAAAGCTGGTGCATGGCGATATCAAACCTTCCAACATCCTGGTGAATGATACGGAAGCGGGTACCGAAGTGGCACTGATTGATTTCGGACTGGCTTTTTACCCCGAAAAAACAGCCGGCAGAAACCTGGTATTTGCGTTGGGATTTTCAGCTCCGGAGTTGATTTTGAACCGCTTGGCGCTGGCAGATCATACAACGGATATTTTTTCGCTGGGAATTAGCATTGCATTGCTTTTTGAAGGAAAACTACCACTCAGCCATCCCAATCCGGCAGTGATGACCAACCTGCAGCTGACTCATCCGCTGGTGCAAACGCCCCGAGTGCCAAAAAAAATTTTCCCGGTACTCGCCCGGATGTGTCACAAAGCATCTTTTCCGAAACCGCCGCAGCTTTTGCCGGAAAAAACGGTTGAATCCTTGTTGAAAGAAGGACAGGCAAAACGCTATCAAAACCTCGCGGAAGTAAGCGATGCGCTGCTGGAAATCCTGGAAAAGGATAAAAAAAGCTGGTTTTCGGGGCTAGTAAAAATCTTTGCGAATCCCCACATTAAAGGCAAAGAATAGGCTGGAATAATTGCCTGGAGTACCTGATAGGTTCGGGCTTTTAACCGCAAAGATGGAATAGTTCAGACCGGCATCGAGGAAAATGGTCCCGAAATAAAAGGAATTTTTGATCCCGCCGTTCAGGCCGAGGGCAAAGCCCACGATGGAGCCGTTTTCATCTTCGCCTATCCCGGAGTCATAAAGTGTTTTATCGTAATCTTCGAGCTCGTAGCTGACCTTGTTGAAGACCACATTAAAGTTCGTGCCGCCGTAAAAACCGAAGCCGGACTCATAGCCATCACCAAAGTAATAGCGTTTTCCGAATTCGAGCACGGTGTAATTGTATTTTTCGGTCGAGTTGATCTGTTTCTGAAAAGGAACGGTGTTGAAATCGTAGGCAGTCAGGATGACCTGTGAAGTTGCGCCCTTTTGAGAAGGAAAAAAGGAAAGACGCCCGTAAATGGTGTTGACATCGTCGTCGTTTAATTCACCGGTAATGTGAAAGCCTGGATAAACCCCTCTTATCCAGAAAGGCTTGATAAGAGATGGCCCGCCCGAAAGACTGAACTGGCTGAAAAATGAAGCCGAAAATGATCCGATGAAAAAGAGTGTTGTAAGAAGATGCTTCATAAGTCTGACTTTCTAACAAATATAAGAAACTATTTTGGATAGCCGGAGTTTTTAACATAAATTTATGCGTTCAATTGAGCGATTATGGCTGTTTACAAATTTAACGGTTTTATACCGGTAGTGAAAGGAAGTAGTTTTATCCATCCCAAGGCTTCTGTCACCGGGAATGTGATGATCGGGGAAAATGTGTACATCGGTCCGGGCGCTGCGATCCGGGGAGATTGGGGACAAATTATCATTGAAGACGGCTGTAATGTGCAGGAAAATTGTACCGTACACATGTTCCCCGGAACGACCACCATCCTGAAAAAAGGCGCGCACATCGGTCATGGAGCGATTATTCACGGTGGAATCATCGGTGAGAACTGCCTGATCGGGATGAATTCCGTGATCATGGACGATGCGGTTATCGAGGAAGAATGCATCATCGGTGCGCTGACTTTTGTACCGGCCAACATGCATATTCCGCGCCGCAGCCTGGTGGTTGGAAATCCCGCCAAAATCATCAAGGAAGTATCCGACGAAATGATCGCCTGGAAAACCAAAGGAACGCAGCTTTATCAAGCTCTTCCGGCAGAGTGTCAGGCCACCCTGGAAGAAGTTGAGCCCATGCGTGAACCTGAAGCCAATCGCCCGGACCAGGAAAAATTATTCGAAACCTGGGAAAAGGTGAAGAGAATGTAGCATGAAATTGAAAATGTAGAATTGAGAATTGAAAATGGAGAATAGAAAATATAATTCTTCAGCCTTAATTTTTCATTCTTAAATGTGTTAAATCGTTGAAATTTTCCGGACTGAAAAAAATATTAGATTATTTTTGCTCAAAAAATTAATTATGAAAAAGGTATTGAGTATCGTCGTTCTTTGTTTTTCTATTCTTTTTTCCGGCCTTTCGCAAGAATGGGGCAAATTAACGAATCCTGAAGAAAAGGCAGTCACCCCTGCTTTGAAAGTTGGTGATTCATATTATATGGTATACGGTGATATGATTAATCTTGGGCTAAACTCGGGAAAATACAATACAATGGAAATAAGAAAGTATGATGCGGGAAAAGAAATCCATAAACAAGATCTGCTTAGCTTATTGGATGTAAATAAAAACGAATTCTCTATTGAGAAATTGGTTTTATTGGGAGATTCACCGGTGTTGATTTATACCCGCCAGGATGGTGGAAATTATATGTTATGTGCCCAAAAATTCGCAGAAAATTGCAAGCCTTCCGGACAGGAAGTACAGTTACACAGTTATTCTTATCCCCGGAATAGCCCGGTTATTACTTACGAGATTTATATTGCTGCCAATAAAAAGCAATTAGCCATTCGGAGTGTTGAAAAAGAATTTAAAAAGATTGATGAGAATATCAGTAAAATAACAAAGATTTTCGACGAAGACCTTCAGTTGGTATCTGAGCAAGTATATGAAAAGCCGGAGTCCGGGATTCTTCATCACAAAACGGTGATCTCGAATACAGCGGAAATTTTTGATTTTTATAAAGAAACCCAAAAAATTCAATTGGATAAAAAGAATTCATATACGACTATCAAGCACCTTTTTGTACGTAAGGATAAAGACCTTGAATCACTTGATATAAGTTTAAAAAATGAGGCATCTTATGGTACTTTAGGTTCAGCGGTGAACGACAAGCAAATAGCATCTTTTATGTTTTATTACCGGGATATTGAAAAGCACGAAAGCGGTGTAAGCGGGATTTATCTGATGCTATTTGATTTGGTCAAACAGCAAGTAATAGTGGATGAGCATCTGGCTTTCGACCAGGAGTTTTTGTCTAGCGCCCTTACCGGCAAAGTGAAGGAAAAAGAGGTTTTATCCGGGTATGAATTCAGGAATTTATTTTTATTGAACGATAACAGCCAGGTGCTTGTGCTTGAAAAATACAAGCCGGGACCGCGAGATCCGAAAACGGGATCTGAAACAGGAAAAGCACATTTCGATGACGTCCTGGTGTTAAAAATTAACCCCAAAGGCGAGCTTTCCTGGTATAATAAAATACGGAAAGAGCAGGAGGCTGCTGTTTATGGTGAAACCGAGTTTGCCTCCATTAATTCCTGTCTAGATGAGAAAACAATGTTTTTTGTTTTTAATGATGATAAAGCAAATTATGATGATCAAGGCAATTTTATTGCAACTGGAGAAAGCGTAAGTACCTGTACTTTCTCTAAAAAGTCTGCGGCCATTGCTTTTGTTGAAATTGACCTTGTGACCGGTAAAATGACACGAAAAAACGCAGCTCACGGTGTGGAGGACTTTCAGAAGTTTATGATTCGCGGAAATTCAATCTCCCGACACGAAAGATATGTCGATATTCCCAATCAAGGAGTGGTAATTATTGACTCAAAAGAAGGTCAACAACATTTACGCCTTAAGTGATTAAGAATTAAAAATATAATTCTTCATTTTTAATTCTCCACTCTCCACTCATTAAGGATGTGTCCCTGCGCTGAGCGTCAAAATACCGATCAGGCCCAGGATGGCTAAGCTGGTAGCTATAAAAACACCTCCGCCGCGGCCTTCTTCAAGCTGTTCGTCGCTTTTCCGATTGTAGGCCAGGAAAGAAGTGTCGACTTCGTTCCGGTGCTTTTGCCAAAAAGCGGAGCTTTCGTCAATTTGAGCTACAATCCCGGTGTAATAGGTGTGATTGCGGGTGCTGACATCGCCATTGGAATCGGTGTAGACTTCCGGCTGACTCACTTTTTTTACCTGGAGCAACACATTTCCGCATTGTTCCCAGGCTTCCTGCTTCATCAGCTGGTAAACCATTTCTTCATCCAATGCATAACTGACCTGTACCAAGCCGACTTTCCGGTAGTCGAAATCCGTTGTTTCCCCTTCGAAAAACAAGAAGATATTATGTGCTTTTCCTTTACAGTCCACCGCGCCTAAAGCCGTATAGTTCACATGGTTGGAATAGGAGGGAGTGGCACAAGAAGCAGCAATGAACACGAGTTGTATCAGGAGGAAAAAGAAGCTGATTTGGTGGGCGTGTTTAATTTTCATAACGTGGTTTTAACAGAACACTAACAAATATTGCGCCAGAATTTTTTCAACTAAAAAATCAGGAAATATGTAATATTCGTATTTGAAAGCCGTTATACAAGCAATAACCGGTCACTAAAACAGAACTATGAAAACGATCTTTTTCCGGATACTGGTCATCCTGATCAGCCCGGTGGCACTGAGCCAACAGGTGCACGAAAGTATCTGGTTTGCAACAGCAGACGATCACCTGTCTCCGGCTTCGGTCGCAACCCTCGACAAAATTTGCAGCCTCGCCCGTGAAAATGACCTGCTCCGGGTAGAGATCTCCGGGAACACAGACAATGTCGGTTCAACGAGCTTTAACGAAAAACTGGCTGCCCGGAGGGTCAAATCAGCGGCAGATTACCTGGCGCAATGCGGTGTTTCGCTCGAATTGTTCAGTACAGAGGCTTTTGGAGAACGCAAGCCCTTTGCCGATAATAAAGAAGCTGAAGGCCGCCTGCAAAACCGTCGCGTGGACCTTGTGGTGAGCTACAGGCCAAAGGCTTCGGCAGAAGAGGGAAACATCAGCGATTTATACAGCCAGCTGGCCACCACTCCGAATGAATTCTGCATTGATCCCACGCGTGACACCGTATTGATGGGGCGGGAAGCCGGCGTCATCGAAATCAAGGCCAATTCCTTTGATCTGAATGCGGATAACGGTGATAATTGTGTGCGGATCCTTTTCCGGGAAAATTTCACTTATTCTTCTATGTTGCGCAATAACCTGTCGACGCTTTCGAATGGCAAAATTCTTGAATCCGACGGGATGGTCGACATTGCAGCTTTCGACTGGAAAGGCCGGCCGCTTAAACTGAAACAGGGAAAAGAAATGGTCATTCTCGTTCCTACGGAGAAAAAGCTGGATAATATCCTCTTTTTTGATGGTCAGCATGGCCCGAACGGAAATCTCAACTGGAACCCGATCGCCAATCCTTTAGCAAATTTATCCGGCCTGGATAGCAAGAATTTAAAGGATTGCATCACTAGTTTTGAGAGCAGAACGGGGTGTGCCCGCTGCGGGATCTTTTGCCGGATCGGGCGGATCGATAAAGGCATCAAAGCCTGGACGGATGCGCAGCAAAAGCAGGATAACAAGACTTTTCGCAATTGCCAGAAACGCTTCAGGGGCAGAAACCGCAGAACGCGTGATAATTTTCCCGGCTGCGCGAATGTGGATAGTTTGTTCCAGCTATATGGTGTCAATACGATTGCAGCCCTGAATGATACCCTGCGCAAAGTCAAATTGAAAGAAATCGAAAATGCCCTTGAAAATGGTACGGCTAACCTGGATGAGCTGGGGTATTATGCCTTCAGCAAATCCAGCCTCGGCCTGGCGAACTGCGACCGCTTTTCCGACTACAGCAAAAGCCGGCTGACGACCATGAAATTTGACCAGGCTCGCGGCCGGGATACGGATATCAAAGTGGCCTTCGAAAATGAAAAAGTAATCATCCCGGTCAATGGCGAGGAAAATGGGAAAGCAACGCTTGCCAATGTTCCCCGGGGTAAAAAAGTCTGGGTCATTGCCCTGAAAATTGTGGGCGGTGTCTTTTTTATGGATATGTTTCAAACCGTCATCGGCGACAAAACCGAACGGATTAACTTTAAAAAAGTCAGCCTGGA
>CBINGV010000098.1:0-12043 GCA_966250255.1 uncultured Flavobacteriales bacterium
AGGTGTGAAAAAGGTGCTCATTCCCGGAAGCGGCTACGGGCGGAATGCCCAAATCTTTGCCGAAGCGGGCATGCAGGTCACCGGCATCGAAATCTCGGAAACAGCCATCCGACTGGCCCAGAAGCATTACGGCAGCGGGATGCAAATTCACCACGGGTCTGTAACAGATATGCCTTTTGACAAGGAACTATATGACGGGATTTTCTGTCATGCCCTCATTCACCTGCTGGACGAAAACGAGCGCAAAAAACTCATCCGGGATTGTTACGCCCAACTGGCCGAAAACGGCTACCTCTTTATCTCGGCCATTTCCAAAGCAGCGCCTACTTACGGGCAGGGCGAGCCCATCGGAAAAGACCGCTTCGAACAATTCGGCGGCGTAAAGCTCTTTTTCTACGACTGCGAAAGCATAGAAGCGGAGTTCGGTGAAGCCGGCTTATTTGAAATTACAGAACTGGAGGAGAATTTCCCTTTTTATTTGATCCAATGCAAAAAATCATGACAATACCCAACTTAAAAGACGGCGACAGCTGCCAGGTCATTGCCGGCACTCACAAAGACAAATCGGGCACCGTGCGCGACATCAACATGAGCAAAACCGGTCATCTGACCATTACCGTGGTGCAGGAAAGCGGGGTACGCTTTAAGACTTTGGCGAAAAATGTTGTTGTAACGAAGAAATAACATGAAAAATTTCCAGGCATTTTTAAAAAAGTATCAAATTCTGATCAATACGCTCAGCAGCGTGCTACTCTCCCTGATGGCTGTTATTGTTTCCTTCAAATCATGTGAAATTAGCGAACGGCAATATCAATCCGATTACTTCGACAAAATGCCTGACTTTCAAATTATTCAAAACCAAATCCAAAATCCTGAAAATGGGCGGTATGAAAATTCTTATTTAAACATTTCCAAGATTTCAGGAAAGGCCAAAAACATAAAAGTGGACCTGGTTACTTTTTTAACCATCGAATATTCAAAAAACAACACACAAACTAATTTTTCATTTATTGTTCCCGATTATTACAACATAAGCTTCCTAAGTGGGAAAAATGAGGGTGAAATCCAGGAATCCCGCGGGAACCAAAATCAAAAAGCCATACAAGACTATGAAAACTACCTGGATTCATTAATTGACGAGGATGATGTTATCTTTACAAACTTAAAGAGCTATGTGAGAATATCCTATTTAAATTTTGAAAACAAACGAAATAATAATTACTATGAAGTAGGCCTTGTAAGCGGGAATTACATCGATAGCTTATCCGGACAAGCTAAATTTGAAGAGTACAAAAAACTATTTAAGCCTTCAACCACGATTGAGTTTTCAAAAGCTGATGCCATCCGGAAATTCAGGTATATGAACAAACAGATTACAAAATCCAGCACAAAGCTTCACTGAAACATGAAAGACCTCAAACTCGTTCATAAAATCATCCTGCCCCTCTCCCATCTCATTGTTGCTCCTTTTGCTGCTTGGGGAATCCTGATGGGAAGGGCTTTTTCCTGGAGTCCGGATGCTCCCGATCCCGGCTTTGGCCTGGAAGACATCAAGCTTTTCGTTTGTGCGCTGATTTTCTTTGTACTGCCGGTGCTCCTCTTCATCAAAAACCAGGCTTATTATGCTGTTATCGGCCTTTTTTGCTATTTATTGTTCTTTTTCGACTGGCTTTATTTTGTGCTTTACGCCTTGTTGCCGGACGGTGATTTTTCGGATCCGGCCTTTCTTTTTTATCTCTTTTATGCATTGATCTATTTGTATGCTTTGCTTATCTTTGTTGTGCTGACAATCCGCGTCATTCGTTTCACAGCGCTTAATTAAACAAACTCATCCCTATTCAAATCATGAGCAGCATCAAACTTTACATCGCCTCCACCCTGGACGGGTATATCGCCAAACCCGACGGGAACATCGACTGGCTGACCTCGCTGCCCTACCCGGAAAACAGCGATTACGGCTATTCGGACCTGATCAGCAGCATCGAAGCCACGATCATGGGCCGCACGACCTATGAAGATATTCTCAACATGGACATGGAATGGCCTTATGCGGGTTTAAATTCTTATATCGTGACCCGCAACCCGGGCTATCAAACGCAAACCGAAACGACTTTTACTGCCGGCAGCGACATCGAAAAACTGGCAAACGATCTCAAAGCAAAAGCCACGAAAGACATCTGGCTGATTGGCGGCGGACAGCTTATTTCTGCCTTTCTCGAAAAAGACCTCGTCGACCAGATGATCCTCACCCTCGTTCCGCTCAACCTCGGTGAAGGCATTCGCCTTTTCCCGGGAAAAACACCGGAAGTTCACTGGAAGCTCAGCCAGGTGGAACAATTCAGCACCGGGCTGGTGAACCTCACTTACGACCGCAACCGGGTTAAAGAATAAACGCCTTTCCATGAAAAACATCCGGCTCCTCTTCCCTGTTCTTTTCCTGGCGATCTTCAGCGCTTCGGGACAATCCTCCGATGTAGGCTGGGCTTCCTTTTACCAGGAAGGACATACGGATTTTTCACCCGCCTTCCGGGAAGAAATGGCGCGACAGCTGATGCAGAAATTCGATCTGATGCTCGAAATTCCTGACTTTGCCCGGGATAAGGAATTCATGCTGCTTGTGGGCCTTACCCCGCTCAAAACGAGCTACAAAGACGGCTATGCCTTCAGCCTGGTGGATGTTGTCGGGCGAAACGCACAAAGCACCACCATTACCATTTACTGGAAAGCAGCCGACAACCAGGCCATCACCCGGCAAAAAACGATTGCGACCGGCGAAGTGGAATTCGGCTGGTGTGCCGATTTCGACAAAAATTATTTCCTGGCCTTTGCCAAAGAAAACCACGTCCCGGAAATCAACGGGGAGAAATTGAAATTCGATTTCGTCTTTCATCCCGAATTATTCCCCGACCTGTTCATTACTTACCGTTTCAAGCAGCAACTTTCCGAAAGTGAACTGGAAGAGCTGAGGTTTTTCCTCCAATCCATCTACAAAGAAGCCTACGTTTCGGGGATAGACAAGGAAGGCGACAGTTACAGCTCCCTGATCGATTTCCAGTCGGACGATTTTGAGCAGGGCGTCAAACAAATGGAAAATTTTGCCCTTGCACTCAACAGAAGCCGTTTTGCCGCTAAAATTGAATTGTTAAAGATTGAATAAATATGTGCCGTTATCATATTTCACGCTATAAACCGCATTACGCCTGTTTCAGCTGCCGGAAGACTTTCAAGCGCCGGCTCATGTGGGACATAGCCCGCACCAATGAATCCCAGGCGGAAGCGCGCTGCCCCGAATGTGCTGAACTGATGGCAGATATGGGACTGGATTTTGCCGCCCCGCCGAAAAAAGACCTCAAACAGTGGGACTTACTAAAAAGCATGTATTCCGTTGGGATCACCTTCCATTCCTGCGGCTGCTACGGTCCCGGCTATATTCCCAAATCGAAAGAAGCGCTGCTGAAACATTTCACCGAACGGCTGGAAAACTACAAACAAACGCTCCGCCACATTCAAAAACACCGGGCGCTTTACGACGAAAAAGCACAGCCTCACTGGCACGAACGGATCACCCAAGTGGAGCAGCACCTGGAGATTTTGCGGAAAACGAACTCAATGAACTACAAGTGATGAGTATGAATTGTGAGATGTGTGACTGGGAGGTTATTAAGCTGGACCTTTCAGCCGAATTAAAAATCGAACTCTGGAGCTTAATGTACCAGGATTTAAGATTATTTGCAGCCCGAAAACTGGAAGACCAATTTGGAGTCAGCCACGACGATGCTGAAATAATTGTTATGCACCTCAACCAATCCGGCCAATGCAATCAATGCAATTTTGACGGACTGAAACATGCTTACATAAATTGCCCTCAATGCAAGTCTTTTAACTACAACATTGATTGGGAACCTCCCTTCAATATGGAGTTTTGTACGCATTTGGAATACAAACTGGATTTCGATGCATTGGAAGATGATCGCCTGAAAGGTTTCTGGTGTGATGGGGTAAGTTTTCTTCCCGAGGATATTACTTCCTTGTTTCCTGACAAACTTGAACATAACAGGCTGATCCAAACAAAAGCATGGATCGGCCATGACGGACAAGGAATTTATAAAATGTTTATTCATTTCGGAGAATTATCTATCCGGAATTACCTGGAAAATAAAGAGCTTATTTCATGCATTCCTGAAGCTCTATGTAAGGAATGGATTAACATCGATCCGGAAAAGCAGGTCATTGAAGTCTGCTTACTTTGATAAATCCCGGTAAATAAACTATATTTGCTCAAGCGCAAACTGGAAAAGATTGAAAACAAATAACACCCAAAAATCAGCCAAGCGATTTCAATTGTTCAGAGATAAAAACATTAACCTTTGAAATGAAGCTCACATTCAAATACACGCCTTGTATCATTTTTATTTTGTTCTCCGGTCTGTATTCATTTACACAACAGATCACCGGGTTTTCTTTGTCCTCCTGTGACAAAAAATCCGATCCGGTCTATATCCACAATCGATTAATCAGTAAAGAAATTCGTCAGGACACACTGATCCTGAAGCTGGGCCTGGTATTAAACTGTTGTCCTGATCCCAAACCTATTCTAAAATATGATAAGGATACGCTTTTATTGGATGTAAATGATCGGTCTGAAATCTTTTGTGCCTGCCTCTGTTGTTTTGAATTTGAAATTCGTCTAACAGGGATTCGTGACACTACTTTTACATTGGTTCAAAAACGTTTTCAGGATGATCCGGAATCAAAAGCAGTAAGTGACCACGCCTTCCTGGAGGAATTAAAATACCATTCAAGCAAATATATTTTCCCTACTCCCCAGGAGATTGTTGCTCTCAAATTTTGCAACCAAACAGATGTAACAGGCTTAAAAACAGGTTTGTGGAATATTTATTTTCCGGGCACCGATAAAATCAAAGTCAAGGTCTTCTATGAGAAAGACGAGCAAAACAAAATTTTTGCCGCCTGGCACATAGAATATTCAAAAGATGGTGATATATTGCTCGTTTGCGCCAATAAAGGAACTGTTTCCAGCTGTATCGAAGGCTTTGAATATCAAAAACTGATGGCTCCATGAAAAAAACGTATTTCTTCCTTTTTCTGCTTTTGTTTTCCTGTTCAGCGGAAGAAAACGACCTTGCCGCGCTGACTTCCTTTGAAGATTTCATGGACGCTATGGAAGACCCATCCGTCAACCAGCAACAGGCGGCCATTCTCAAAAATAAGATCCGCTACTGCCTGATCACCCGCTGGGAAGATTCCCAAAATACAGATTCGCTCGAGTTGCAGGATTCTACCCGGATTTATTACAACGCTTCCGGACTGCCTGATTCCATCATCGAAACGCCTTCGGGCAGCAAATTATATAATGTGTACAACGCAGCCGGAAAGCTCGAAAAGCGACTGATTATCAGCTATGACCTGAAAGTTGTTAACGGGAGTTACGCCTACCAAACGGATACAACGACCTACCACTTTTCTTATTCCGGGAAACAGCTCAACAAAGAAATTATCCAATCGCCGGAATTCGGGAAATTAAGCATCAGCTACAGTTGGTCGGGCAACTCCCTAAAGGCGATTAAAGTGCACCGTCACAAAAACGGGGCTACAACAAATTATACTTTTTCCTACGAAAACGGCAAGTTGAAAGCACGGAAAATCAGGCTGTTTCCCAAAGAAAAAACCGGGAATAAGACCAATGAGTTTATTTACAAAGATGAGCAGCTGCTCGAAATCACCAACACCTGGATGCTGGCCGGGAACCCGGATGCCCCGCAAATGGACCCCGAAATCAGCAATACGCGTTTTACGTATTATCCTTCCGGGAAAATCAAATCCCTGCAGAAAGTCTACGGCATGTGGCCCGGCGAATCCTTCTGGAAAAGCGAATTCCGCTATTTGAATAATGGCCTGCTCAACGAAAAAGAAATGAATAACGGTGACCCCGAGTTCGGCCCTACGAAAATTAGTTACCGCTATAGCTATGAAAAGTAGCCTGTTTCTAATATCTTTAAAATATGCACCCAGCTGAAATACTAAAAGCCCGGCAACATCGCCCCTGGCCGCTCCCGGATGGAAAATGGAAATTTTACCAGGAATGGAACAACGCGCTTTTTTTCCACTGGCAGCTCGATCCGGAAGACCTGGAGCCTTTTGTTCCCAAGAATTTGGAAATCGACCTGTTCGAAGGCAAGGCCTGGATTTCCCTCGTTGCCTTTACGATGGAAAAAATCAGGCCGAGGCAGCTGCCCGCTTTCGGGCCGGTTTCCAATTTTGACGAGATCAATATCCGCACCTATGTGAAACATGGAAACAAAAGCGGCGTTTATTTCCTCAGCATTGAAGCCGGAACGCGGATTTCTTCATTTATTCCGCGGAAACTTTCCGGGCTTCCCTACCGCTATTCCGGGATGCAACGCAAAGCAAACAGCTATAGCTCCGGAAACGCTCTTTACGGGGACCGGTTCCAGGTAAACTATACGGTAAATCCTGGATTGCTGAGCAAAAATCCAATCGATACCTGGCTGATGGAACGGTATGCCTTGTTCCAGGACCAGGAATCAGGGCTCCATCGTTTTGAAATCCACCACCCCGAATGGCCGGCTTTTCCGCTTGAGCTGAGTACTCTCAAGATCGATTATCCCCGCTTCAACCACCTGCTGAACAGCAAACCACAGCTTTGTCATTATTCGGCCGGGGTAAAAGTGCTCGCCTGGGCAAAAGAAAAAATTACAGCCAAATGAAACAACAAACAATTTTACCGCTGATCATCCTGCTCTTTTCCTGTTCCAATGAAAAGGCGGAAAATACAGCCACAAACAGTAAACCGGCACCCGATTCCCGGGAAATTATCGGCTCTAAGGAATATTTGCGGGTCATTGCTTTCCTGGATTGGTACAAAGAAGGGTACGATAAGCTCAGATTATCCCGGGTCGAGCAGGTCCACCAGGATGGACGGACTTATTATGCTTACATCGATAGCTCTGAAGCCCGGGAATTGCTTTTACGTTACCGGCAATCAGGCTACTTCTCCGAAAATTACCTCAAAACGGATTCGCTCTACATCGAAGAAGCCAAAAAAGCTTACGCAGGCCGAAACCTCGAGGTGTATGATTATTTCGATCATGATTTTGTTTTCCTCACCCAGGAAACAGAGAGCTGCCTGAACGAAAAAGCTTATATTGCTCCGCTTCCGCAATATTGCGCTAAAAAACAAATCGCTCTTTCCATTGCGAATTGCAGCAATTTGAAATTTAGCCTCGTTGAAGAAACAGGTCTGCTTAAAATCGACCGCATTGAGAATTTAGGAAACATCCACAAGTAAAGCCCATATGAACAAAGCCCCCATCAAAGCAGTGATCGCCGGAAACTCCAACCCGGATCCTTTTTACATCATCCAGGAAAACGGCCCGCAGCAGCGTTATGTAATTTCCTTACGCAATAAAGAACGGATCCGGCTGCTCATCCTGGATTTTATCGGCCGGGCAAAGGATGAAATCCTCATCAAGCTCCGGGATTTAGATGACCGGGAAAACCCTGAAGATTACCTGGGTGCGCTTTCGAAAAGTACGTTTACCGCTTTATTTGAAAAACACGAAGAAGTGATCTTTCACAACGGCTACCACGACCTGATGCTTCGCCTGCCCGAATCGGGTGATTACCTCGTTTTCGACGAACATGGCCTGATTTTCATTTATACCAACGATGACCTCAGCCCTTTTCTTGCCCGCTATGAAATGCTACGATCCGAAGCGCCGGCTCATTTACGAGCTCGACCACTGGCATTATTCCATTTCCGGGGGCAAAGAAAAACTTCAAGCCTTCATCCGGGATTTGGGTTTGAAAAAAGAATTGGCTTAGTTTCCGGATTATTGTTTATTTTGATAAAAATATGGAACAAGTCAAATTATATAAAAAAGCGCCGAAAGCCTTGCAATTAATCGCATTAAGCGGGGTTTTTACAGCTATCGGCATCTGGATGATCATTAGACAACCCTCCGGGAGCGGCAATTACATCATGGCTTGGGGCTGTACCTGTTTCTTCGGACTGGGTGTCCTGCTTGGGCTCTACCATCTCCTGGACAAACGCCCCCAAATTATCATCACGGAAGACGGCATCCTGGACCGGGCAAACCGCCGGGGGGAAATCAGCTGGGAACAAATCGAAGAAGCCTCTACCCGTTCAATTTCGGGACAACACTTTGTCATTCTTATCCTCAGCGAAACCTTCGAGGAAGTCTACCTAAGCCTGAGCCAGGTACAAATCGACAAACAAATGCTAAACTCCTTCATTTTGGAAATGATCAGCTCAGACAAGCTAAGGCGCAAGGAGCTCATCAGGAAGTGTTTTCATGAAGGGACCGCCGCTTAAACCATTGATTTTTAACACTTTTTTACTTGCATTTGCTGCCGTTTTTTGCTAAATTTGAGGATTAACCTTTAAATTTTACAATTATGTCACTTATCAAAAGATCCGCCTTTCCTTTCTTCGACGATTCGATTTTTGATTTCTTCGGAAAGGATAACGGCTTCAAAGACCCTTTTTTCAAGCGGGAAAATATGCCAGCCGTCAACATCAAAGAAAATGACAAAAGTTATGAAATTGAAGCAGTTGTTCCCGGCCTGAAAAAAGAAGATATCCACGTCGATATCGACCGTGGTGTACTGACTATTTGGGGAGAATCCAAATCCGAAAAGGAAAACAAAGACGACAGTTTTACCCGCAGGGAATTCAGCTATTCTTCCTTCAAACGCTCCTTCAGCCTGCCGGAAAACATCACCGATGAGGATGTAAAAGCCCGTTACGAAGACGGGATCCTAAAACTTTCTGTCAGCAAAAAAGATGAAACGCTTCCACCGGCGAAGAAACAGATTGCAATTGATTAATAAAAAAAGGCTTATTCCCGCTGATCAGGCAAAGTAAATTTTATCTGCTTGATCAGCGGGAATATTTCCTATTTGGTAAACCAGTTTTCACTTTTCAATCCACTGCTAACTGACTGTTTCGCGGTCAGCAACTTACAAACTTACATTACTCCACCATCAGGTTGCAGCCCCGGATATCCGCATGGTCAAAGCGCCCCATCAGTTTCAGGCCGCGCGGGGAAAGCTGTCCCAGGTCCTGCGTCGAAATAAACGAACAGGAATACAGGTTTGCCAGGTCGATGACATTGATCCCGCCGGTTTTTCCTTCCGGGCAGAAAGCAAAAGGATCGTTCGTATCGCGGATCAGCACGCGCATCCAGGCCGGAAGCGAAAAATATTCGTCCCGGTCGCTGTACGCCTGCGAAAACAATTCCGTCATCCCGTATTCGGATGAAATGTAGGCACAGCCGAAAGCCGTTTTCAATTCGTGATGCAATTCCGTTTTGCTAAGTTCTTTGCGCCTGCCCTTCATGCCGCCGGTTTCGATGATCGTCGCGCGGGAAAGATCGGGATTGCGTTCCGCCAGGTCAAGTAAAGCGTAACTGACGCCAAAAATCACGACCTTTTTGCCCGAAGCCACCGCCTTTTCGTAATGACGCAGTAAGGTTTCAAAATCGTCTTTGAAAAAGCCCGAAAGCTCATTTTTGCTCTCTTTTACAAGCCGTTCCACCATATACACCAGGCTGGAATTCCCCTGTTCGAGGTAATTCGGCAGCAAAGCCAGGATCACCTGTTCTTCCGGCTTGCCGGTAAAGTGCTCGTAAGTCCGGAGGAAGGAGCGCTCGTACAGATCCGGGCGAAGCACGTAATGCCGGCTCCGGTTTTGATGGGTAGTGCCGCTGCTCAGGAAAACAAGCCCCGGCTTTTCTTCCCCGCATAAAATCGTATGTGTTTTAAAAAAAGAAATCGGCAAAAAGGGAATTTCTTCAATCTTTCCGGGTATTTTTCTTCCCAAAGCATCCACAAATTCGCGGTAAACCCCGCAATGCTCATACTGGAAATGAAAAACTTCCAGCGCCAGGCTTTCTAAATTCCCCGGATCCGCCTCAAAAATACGTTCTTCGAGCTTTTTCATCAGCTTTGGACAGGTAAAATAAGGTGAAAAGTCGTTCCCTTGCCGTAAGTGCTCTTCACGGAGATTTTGCCGCCGTGCTGCTCCACGATCAGTTTGACATAGAACAAACCGAGCCCGAAGCCTTTCACATTATGCAGGTTGCCGGTCGGTACGCGGTAAAATTTATCAAAAATCATCGACAGGTTTTCCCGTTTGATCCCAATCCCGTTATCCGCGATGCTGATGTTCAGCTTGTCCTTATCATTCCAGGTTTTAACCACCACCGACGGCGTTTGCTCACAGTATTTGCAGGCATTATCGACCAGGTTGTAAAACACGTTTGTGAGGTGTACCAGGTCGCCTTTCAGGACAAATTGCTTCGCCTCCAGCTCCATCCGGATTTTTCCGTCTTTGGCAAACTGGTTGAACTCGAAATTGTCTTCGATTTCCTGCAGCAATTCATGAACGTCTACCTCCGTATTTTTGAGCTGGATGCTTTCCTTATCCATTTTTGCTACGTTCAATACGCGCTCCACCTGGTGTTCGAGGCGTTTGTTTTCCTTGTAAATAATCCCGGCGTAGCGCTTCAGTTTCTCCGGGTCCTGCGTAAAATCACCCTTCATCAGCACGTCACTCGACAGCGAAATGGTAGAAATCGGCGTCTTGAGCTCGTGGGTCATGTTGTTAATGAAATCGGTCTTCACCTCGGACAGGCGCTTTTGCTTCAGGATCACATTGATCGAAAAGGTAAAGAAGATCAATACAAAAAAGATGATCGCGAACATAAAGATCCAGGGAGAGCGGTCGTGTTCCAGCGCTTCGAGGGAATGGCCATGGATCGCCGGGAAAAATACCGTAAAATAATGCCCGTCTTTCTTCCAGTTCAGCTCCGGCGAAGTCACCGTCGAGTCTGCCACGGCGTACTGCGCATTTTTCTTCGAATAGCGGATGAGGTTCCCGAAAACGATACTGTCCGTAAAGCAATCGTAAATCCCGTATTGGAAATCCTGGTAAATGTGCTGGGCATCAAACTCGCGTTTCAACAGCGTTTCCAGGTAATACGGATGCAATTCCTCTACAATGTCCGCGCTGTAATAATTCGGTTTGATCATTTTCACGGCGCCATAAAGGTCCGTACTGTCCGAAGCATTGCTCGAAATTTCCTGCAGTACATTCCGGAGGGAAATATGCACCAGCTCGGTAAAATGCTTCATGTCCAGCGAGTCTTCCTTCACCTGGATTTCCACCCGCTTGGCCTGTGCGGCAATGGAAGTCTGGATCCAAAAATACTGCACGATCAGGATGGAAATAAGGGAAATAACCCCGAGAATAATAACGGTTGAAATGGTTTTTCTTTTCATTTGAAATACGACGCCGCTCTTTGCCTGAAAGCAAAGCTGCTGCTGTAAAATCCAGATCAAAAATACGTATTTTTAGCCTTGCGAGGGATAATTTTGAATATCTTTACCAAAAATTTAACAGATGATTGTAGTTACCGGAGCTGCTGGTTTTATTGGGAGTTGCCTCGTGAGCCGACTGAATAAGGAAGGACACCAGGACCTCATCCTCGTGGATGATTTTTCGAAGCAGGAAAAAGACCCGAATCTCGAAGGGAAACACTTCGCCCTCAAGGTTGAGCGCACGCAATTCGGAAGCTGGCTCGAAAACCATGCGAACCATGTGACGTTCATTTTTCACATCGGCGCCCGGACGGATACGACTGAGTTTAGCAAAGCAATTTTCGATGAGCTCAACGTCAACTACACCAAAATGATCTGGAATTTCTGTACCCGCCACAAAGTTCCGCTCGTTTATGCCAGTTCGGCCGCTACCTACGGTTTAGGCGAATTCGGTTACGAGGATTCCCACGAAATCATCCCGAAACTGAAGCCGCTCAATCCTTACGGCGATTCCAAAAACGATTTCGATATCTGGGCGCTGGAACAAAAAGAAACGCCGCCATTCTGGGCCGGTTTGAAATTTTTTAATGTATACGGGCCGAACGAATACCACAAAGGCCGCATGGCTTCTGTGATTTTTCATGCTTTTAACCAGATC
>CBINGV010000099.1:0-11968 GCA_966250255.1 uncultured Flavobacteriales bacterium
CCGCCTCAAGGCAAAAGACAGCCTGGGCATGGCGTATTCCTATGTCAATATCGGCGGTGTGCTGGCCGACCAGGGAAATTACCGGCAGGGACTGGATTATCTGCTGAAAGGCATAAAAATCCTCGAGAAAACAAACGATTATCCTGCCCGGGTGGTGACTTTAACGAATTTGGCCGACAGTTATCACCGGATTAAAAATTACCGCGAGGCCGCCCGCTACAACCAAATGGCGCTTGAGCTCGCTGAAAAATACCAGGTCAATTCATCGCTGGCGCAGATCCTGCAGCTTGACGGACAAATGAAACTGAATACCGGCCGCCACAGGGAAGCGCTGGAATCCTTTAAACGGGCTTACCAGCAAAGCCTGGAATTTAACCAGCTTTTTCTCCAGACCGAAATCCTGGGAAATATAGGCGCCGCTCACCTGCGAATGGACCACCAAAAGGAAGCCGCGGAATACCTGGGCAAATCGGCTGAGCTGGCCCGGGAGCATGGAATCAAATCCACCGAATTCAAAGTGCTCTGCAAGCTCTCCGATTTATATGTGAACCAGGGCAAGCTTCCTGCCTCTGAAAAAAGCCTGAAACGTGCGCTTGAGCTGGCCAAAGGCCTGGACTCCAAACGCGAGTACCTGGTATACTACAAAAGTGCGATTAAATTCCATAAAGCGAAAAACGACCGGGATGGACTGATCAAGGCTTACGATAACTATTTCCTTTACCGGGATTCTGTCATGCCCGAGCACATCGTTGCTTCCATGTCGGACGCCAGCGTGAAATACAGAACCGAGAAAAAACAGGAACAAATTGAACTGTTGCGCCAGAAAAACAAAGTGCGCAAACTGGAGCTGAGAGAGCAGAAATTGCTGGCGCAGCGAAGCAACGTAATCCTTTACGGAGTTATCCTTTTAGCCCTGGTTGTGGGCATTTACACCTGGTTTATCTTCCGGAAGGAAAAAGCAATTGCCCGCGAAAAACGTCTCCTGGCAATTAAAGAAACCGAAGAACAGGAACGTTCGCGCATTGCCCGCGACATTCACGACGACCTGGGATCGGGGCTTTCGAAAATCCGTTTCCTGACCGAAGGACTGAACCGCGACCTGGAAGCAGAACAATTTGACCGGAAGGTGCGGGCGGTCAACAGCACGGCTTACCACCTGGTGGAAAACATGCGCGACCTGATCTGGGCGCTGAACCCGGAGAACAATACGCTCGACAACCTTTTTATCCGGATCCGCGAGTATATTTCAGATTATTTTGAAGAGTTTGCCATCCGCACGCAGGTAGAAATTCCCGGCGAGATCCCGCATATCCGGATCAGCAACGAAAGTAGCCGCAACCTGTTTTCAGTGGTCAAGGAGGCCCTGCAAAATGTGGTCAAACATGCGGAGGCCACAGAGCTTCATTTCCGGGTGGTGCTCGAAGGAGAAAGGGTGCAGATCAGTATCCGCGACAATGGCAAAGGTTTTTCGGAAAGCACCGGGCATGCAGGTAACGGTCTCCGGAACATGCGCAGCCGGATGGAGCGCAACGGGGGAAGCATCACTTTTCTGAATGGGCAGGGTTCGGAAGTACAACTCCGGATTGCCCTGGAAAAAATCAGCGGTTGAAAATCGTACTTTTGTATGAAAAGCAGTTCAAATACATCGCGTAGTTTTGTAGCATGGAAATAAAAGTCGGAATCATTGAAGATGAAATGGAGCTTCAGCAGGAATTGCAGCGCCTGATCGGGGAGAGCGAAGGCTTTGATTGTGTGGCCGCTTACAGCAATGCCGAAGACGCGATCAAAAAAATCCCCCAGCTGGAAGTAGATGTCATTTTAACCGATATCCACCTGCCCGGGAAATCGGGGATCGAATGCATCGAAGCGCTTAAAGCTGTTTGTCCCGCGGTCCATTTCCTGGTCTGTACTTCTTTTGAAGATTCCGAAACGGTTTTTAAAGCGCTCAAAGCCGGGGCTTCGGGCTACCTGGTAAAAACGACCAAGCCTTCCATCCTGCTGGACGCCATTACCGACGTATCCCGCGGTGGCGCTCCGATGAGCAGCCAGATTGCCCGTAAGGTGGTGCAGTCATTCCACCAGACCGAAAGCAATGCCGAGCTCGAAAAACTCTCCAAACGCGAAAAAGAAATCCTCGACCTGGTGGCCAAAGGTTTCCGTTACAAGGAAATCGCCGACACACTTTTCGTTAGCTCCGATACGGTACGCACGCACATCTACAACATTTACCAGAAACTGCAGGTCAACTCCAAGATGGAGGCCATTAACAAGGTTTACAGGAAGTAAATTCGCTTGCAGGGACGCAAAGAGCGCTAAGTTTTTTGACCGGTTCGTTTGGTTTTTTATGTTTTCTTACTTTGCGGACTTCGCGCTAACTTCTGTGAACTTTGCGTCCCCAAACCTCCCGCTACCCCGCACGCACCCCAAAATTCATACAAAACTCGTATTGTGGCAAGAGGCTGATCACCATAGCTTTGCATCATACAATTTAAAAAAGTAAATTATGATGAAGTTTCAAAGCAGAATAAAAACCACAGCGGTTTTATTTTTTTCCGGCAGCATGTTCCTCACCGGTTGTGCAACGCTTTTTTCGACAAAAGAAGCGCCTGTTGTTTTGGTGGATGCCCCGGCTGATCTGAAGGTTTCCGAAAACGGTTCCCGCCTGGAGATTGTCGAGGTAATTTCAAGCAGAACCGAAGGAAATAATTCCTCCACGCTTTTTTTAGCTCCGGGTGTCAAGCTGGATAAAAAGGTCAAGCGTCACACACTCACCCTAAGCAGCGGAGGCGTCAGCAAAGACACCGAAGTTGCCTTGAAAGCTTCCGGGGGAATGATTTTTCTCGATATTATGTTTACCGGCCCGATCGGCATTGTGGTAGATGCGTCCACCAAAAAATGGCGGAAAGCAAAGAAACGTCACATTGATGTTCCGGCTGTTTTGAATGGTACCGAACCACGAAGCCAGGGAAAACTCAAACGAACAATCAGGCGACAAGCCAGGTAAAAAAGAAAAGGCGCCGGATCAGGGCGCCTTTTTTTGTTTAAATCCGGAAATTTTTAACGGATGATTTTAATTTCCACCACCTGCCCGGGATAGGCAAGGGTTTCGGAACTTTTGAAAACCATTTCTTTCTTTTTGTGCTCAACCACTTCGTAAGTTCCCGTCAGGGAATGGGCGATGTAGTCCAGCTCATCGAGCATCGGGCCTTCGCACTCGTCGCAGTCCTGCAGGTAGTTGAGCACCCAGCTTTTGCCTTTGTCGCGGAACTGCCACTCGAAGGCTGTTACATTGGCAGCATCACTGCCCTGCCAGCTCACTTGCGACACCGTTTTGTAAATGTCATCGCCACTTACGGTCCAGCTGCCGGATGCTCCCGCGAGGTCCGTTCCGTCAACCGTGATGTATTCCACCGACCAGCTTTCGCCTTTGATGAGCTTTTTGGAATAACGCTTTTCCTTGTTGCAGCCCGAAGCTGCCAATACGAGGAACAAAAGAAAGAAAATCCGTTTCATATCAATGTACAATTAATTGTTTGGTTTTTTGCTGGAAATTGCTGTTTACCGTTACAAAGTAAACGCCTTTTTCGAGGCCGGAAACATCAAAGCCATAGGAATTTTCGCTCACCTTCACAAGCTGCACGGCAATCGTTTTCCCGGTCAGGTCAGCCACACTCACCTGCGTATTGCGCGGATCGTGGTTCTGTAGGATCAAACGCGTCAGGGCATTCGACGGGTTCGGGTGGAGGGTGAAGTCGAAAGGCTCTTTGCTGATGGCGTTTTGTTCCAGCTCAGGGGCATCTCCTGAAGCTGCGATGTGTTGGGCAAGCTTGCCGGATGGGCGAGCATTAGCCTTGTAGTTAGGAGAGTTGGCAAGTTCATTGTTACAGAAAGCCTGGACATAAATTGATTCAGCCTCAGGTAATGGTAAGACGTCTAATAATGGAACAATTGCACGAACAATTTCCGGGGAAATTTCAGAACCGGGCAATTCGTATATTTCGTGTCCGGCAAAAATATCGACAGTATAGTTTGGCGCAGAGCTTAAAATTCCTTGGATGGTTACATCATTCCAGGCTTGACAAGTATAATGGTTTCCAACCAATTCACAACCTGAAACCGGAGAACCATTAAAAACCTGGTTATTAAATGTTAAGTTTTCAGGGTATTGGGTAATATCATCGGCAGAAGCTTCTAATCCCGGATAAATGTCAGAAGTTAACCATTCCATATGTTGTGCATCGTTAGGAATATGATATGTTAACACTTGTGTCGTTGTATTAGGCAGGCCATTTTCATTTAAGGTGTTGAATTCGATATCAACGATTAATTTGAGTGAAATATCAAAATCAAAAACATGGCCGGAAGTTGCAACATCCAAAACAGCGGTGTTGATCGTAGGAAAAAACTTTTGGTATTCATTCTTCAATCCGATTCCGCTTACAACGCCTAAAAAATTGTCTTTATCAAAGTAAGGAGTGAAAAACTCCACCTCAGCCTTATCGACAGGATCTTCTAAATTAGGATATTCCTCGAAATTCTGAGGAAAATTGCGTCCATTGTAATAATTTGAAAAGGACTTAACGGGAGAATACATGTCTACATCAGCATTAATTGATTCTACATTTTCAGTAAAATAAGGATCTACGAAACACTGTTTGTGGAAGTACATATCGTTATTGTTCGGCAGTAATCGCTTTTTTGCTTTAATGTGAAAAGCTGCTTTAATTTTGTAAGATTTTATATCCAAGGCAGGATTTAAATAATATACTAAAGGCTTTTTTAATTTAATCTGGTAATTTTTAGTCCAGGATTGATAATGCAACCAGGTATCCGGATTTTGGAAAGGCTCAGCCGGGATAAATTCTTGTTGAACACTATCATTTTTTAATCCTTGGGAGATAGAAACAACAGGTGTTTCCAGCAAGGCAAAACTTCCCAATATCTCATTATAAATAGGATATTCATAAGGAGAGGTAATGGTTTGCGGCGAATTTGGCGCTTGGTTTTTAAATGTCCCCGGGGTATAGAATTTCGGCCCATAGGTCTCATCCATATCGTTGATTTGACCTGAAATTTTAAATTCAGTAAAAGTTGCAGTTGGTGTTGTAGGTTTTGTTGCCAAATTTTGGGCTTTAAAGTTTTGATTAATGAAAGTTTCCATTTTTTCACCAAAAATTTTAGTGGCAATTTCAAAAACTTTATCTATATTGATTTTATTTGATGCGTCAACAATTTGGCCATATTTTTCTTTAGCCACTTTAAAGAAATCCATGTTAAAGACGTTTTCCTGATAACCGTCAAGCCCTTTGAATAACTCCTGGTATTCGGCTGATTCAGCTGAAATAGATTCCTGAAAAGCATAATCTTCGACAAATTCCATCGGGATTTGTCCATTTTCTACTGTAACAGCCAAACCATTGAGTGAGAATCCGGTTGTGACCAAAGTGACTATCGTACTGGCAACTTTTAATAAGGCCAGGTTTTGCTTGACACGTTTATTATGTTCGTTTTGTTCAACCAGCGCTTTATTATAGTCTTCATATTTTTTTTGATAATTTTTGATCATATTATCTAAGGTTTTGTACATTACAACACCATTTTTATAAGTATCTTCTGTGTAATTAATGCCAGTTAAAAAGCCTTGCGGATTTACAATATTTGAATTATTAACTAAAGGTTGATTATCCAAACTTATTGCACCACCAACGGCTTGAATCGTCTGTGAAAAAACTTTATTAATGGAAATACTCAAACGAGAAGGATGATAACATGTGCAAGGATCGTAGGCGACTTGAAAATCCGTACTCATCCACTTGTAACTTAGGTTCGGATCTTTAGCAATAGATTTTGTCATAGTAGAAACAGTCTCTAGGTCTAAAGCCTGATCAGTTCCGTTATTTAATCTAAGTAAACCTGATAAATTTTCGTTCTCAAAACGTAATGTAATGTCCACGGCATCAGCTCCCTCACCATCTACGCCAAAAGCGACAAATACCCGGACAATACCTGAATAACGATTATAGAGTACAATATAAGGAAGATTTGGAGATAGGCCTTCCTGAGAAGTGATAGGGTCGCCGTTTGGCCACCGACCTAAATTTAAAAGTAATAATTCCCACCCATTCGCTCTGGTTGGAAGAGGTCCTTCATAGATGTAATTGTAATATGTCGGAGAAGATTGATCATTCATGATATTGCTTAGGTCATCAATATCTATGCCTGCATAGGATATATTTATAGGCTCATAATTGGAATAAAATCCATTATTAACTGGAAACCAGTTGAAACGGTTTAACAGTTTATTTTCATCATTTGGCAAAACGGTATTGTCGGGCAACTTGTTATTGCTTGGGGCCTCGTAATCGGTGCTAACATTGTTTACGCATTGCGTATGGACAACACCATACTGCAATAGTATAAGTATAAATAATAATTTTTTCATTTTCATTGAATTTTTCTTCCTAAATAATAATAACTTTTAACTGGGGTGATGGCCGTTGATATCATATTTAACTCTACTACCCCATCTAAGCGATGATGAATCATATTGTCCCTTAAATTGTGGGCATACCAGAACTGTCTATAATTCATTCCTTCAAAACCCCCATAGTAATTTAAAGGAGAGTTAGAACCTTGTCCATCATAATTATATATTCTTAAAGTGCCTCCTTGAACAATATCGTTATGTAATTCTATTACAATATCAATACTATCTACACCATCCTTTTCTTTCATACGAAACACACCCTCCAACATCGGATAAGGATTAACAAAAGCGCTATCACTATCCTTGTTACTAACGTGCAGGTATTTTATAATGGAATCATAACCATCATCGTGGGGTTTACAAATCAGGTTGGGTTTTTTTCGTACAACGAGTGTCACTTTAATATCTTGGTTTGCTAAATTTTGATCAAAATAACGGTAAAAGGATTGTTCGTGAAGAACTTCTGACCCTAGATACCAAGTATATTCTGCATTATTTTCTAAAGCACGAAACTGTACATTTTTGTTCATAAAAATAGTATCAGTTTCTGTTAACTTCTCCCAACTCGTATTAAAATAAGTTGACTCCTCCATCACAAAATCGGCACTCACCTCCTTTGCGCATCCACAATCTTCCTCCAGCGAGCGCAGGGCCGGCTGTTCTTTTTTGCAGGCAAAAAGCAGGGTGCTGAAAAATAAGAGAATTGCTACATGTTTCATAAGCTAAAATTTTTAAAGTTTTCTTCCACGGTATTTCCAATCATATAATTTTTGATTGTAAACACCATCGACATAACCTCCTGTTGTAAAATTTGCTTCTACCAAGCCATTTAAATTAATTTTGAAATCACCTTGTAGATAATCACCGGCATTGATGGCTGTTTGATCGAAGGTCCAAAATTGTCTGTAATTGTATTCTCTCCTTTGCATAATATCTATACAATTGTTACCTGAACCATCGTAATTATAAATATTGAGCCGAACTCCAAAAAAACCAACACCTTGGTATCGGTAATCAATGATCATATCTATACTGTCTTGCAGTAAAGGAGATTTTAACCGATAAGTCCCCTCAATAAATGTCGAATCAACAAATGGCCCATCATAATCATAGGTTTCAGCAATCGTTAAATACTTTACAATTGAATCATAGCCATCGTCATTAGGCAAACAAATGATATTTGCTTTTTTCTTTGTTACCAGAGTAACTGGAATCGTTTGGCCGACCATGCTGTTCGGAAAAAAACGGGTCACTTCCTTTGTTTTAATTACTTCCGAACCGATATACCATGTATAGTCAGCATTTTCTTCTAAGGCAGTGAATCGCACATTTTTATCTCCGAATATAGAATCGGTATTCGTATATCTTGCAAAATTGATATTTCCGGTTGTCATCTCCTCCATCACAAAATCCGCACTCACTTCCTTTGCGCATCCACAATCTTCCTCCAGCGAGCGCAGCTGCGGCTGTTCTTTTTTGCAGGCTGAGAGAAGAAGCCCCATGATCAACATCCAAAGCAGCTGTTTCATAGTTTCCTGCCGGTATAGTGATATGTTTGACTAAGCCCGTTATCCAGATCAATGATATGCACAAAATCAAAGGTGGCTTTTCCATCCAGGCCCAATTTAAAAACCCCGTACAAATCTCCAAAACCGATTTCAAATTCCCGGTAATTACTGTAAGGGAAAACAGAATTTTCCTGGATGGAATTGGAGCCGTTGCCATCGTAGTTATACAGGTCCAGCATCAAGTCTCCTGATGTTCCATCCGCAGAACTTCCCCTGTAATCCAGGGTGATGTCAACACTATCCGCTTTGTTTTGGTCTTTCATGCGGTAAACCCCCTCGATCACACTAGGCTCCAGGTCATCCGGCACCCCTTTCACATACAGGTATTTGGTAATGCTGTCGTAACCATCATCATCCGGAAAGCAGATGCTGTTCGGTTTTTTAGTAACAACCAGGGTGACGGGAATTAAGGTATGGGGCGGAACATTCGTGTAATCCTTAAAAACCTGTTCTGTCCGGATGACGGAACCGATCTTCCATTTATAGGTAGCATTGGTTTCAAAGGCCGTATAGGAAATGATTTTATTATCATAACAGGTATCTGTTTCCGTGATCAGGTCCTCACCCATAAACTGCTTCCCCAATTCCTCCATTTTGAAATCGGCGCTTACCTCCTTCGCACAGGAACAATCCGTGTTTTGCAGCAAGGCTTGTTCCTTCTTACAGGAAGCCAGCAAAAGCAGGCAGGCAAGCAGCGCGATTTTATAAGAAAAAAACAGGCGATTCATAAGCGGTATTAAATACAAATAGGAAGCGTTTTACTTCTGTTCTTCCACCGCTTTCAGGCGCTGCTCCAATTGCAGGATGTAAAGCGACATTTCCTCTACTTTTTCGAGCAGGAGGCGGTTCATTTCGCCGAGGTCTACCTGGCTGTCGTTCGCTTCGATTTCCTTGGCGGAAGGGATGTTCGGCAAATGTTTATTCGTTTCGATGTAGCTGCGCAGCTCATCAAAAGAAAGCAGTTTATAGGAAGGCTCAAACACATAATCCGGGATGTTTGATAAAGTGGTTGTGTATTTGCGTGCAAAAACCTCACCGGTGCCGGTTACCTTGAAATTACGGGTAACACCGCCGATATCAAACACTTCGATAGCATTGTCTCCGTTGGAAAACAGACCGGAAACACTCAGTTTGCGGGCAAAGGTTTCACCGTAGCCGCTCACTTTAAAGTTTGGGTAAGCATTGTCAGAAAAGACGATCAATGCGTTCCCCAGGCGATGACTTTGCACAGCTACACCGTTTGCTTTTTCGTTGGTCGTGCGAACATTCAGTGCATGGCGGTTTCCACCCCATACATTGAAACGTGCACTTTCATCGTTGATGCTGAAAAGCGTTCCGCCCGTGTAAATATTCTGGGATTCGCCCTTAAAGGTCATTATTCCTCCTGCAAAAATGGTCAGGTCTCCCCCGCCTTCCTGGTTGGTCATGTAAAAGTTTTTCTCCGACATACGAAACTCCATCCCATCGGTGGCGAGCTTGCCAATAGAAGAGTTGGTCATCCCGAAACGGGAGGTCTTACCATAATTTACCGGGACTGGAGTTGGATTGCCCTCTTCTATGCGGGGGTCGGCACCTGTCCAATCCGATGTGCCATGTACCTGGAGGTTAAAATTCGGCTGCTGTGTGTTGCTGAAGCCATTGACTCCGCAGTTACCTCCGGGAGGAGGGAAATGATTTTGGGCGTTCAAACTCTGTGCGGCAGCTAATGCAATAGCGCCAGCGATTAACAAGTGTTTTTGTTTCATGTGAATATTATTAGTTTTAAGATTCGGCCGTTAAAATTAAACGATTAAACGGATAAAACGGTTAAAAAGACAAACGAATTGACCATTTATGCGCATAAACACGTATAAATACGCATTAAAACACGTATAAATACGGATGTCCTATTCCCCGCCTCCCGCTAAAGTAAGGAAACTCTGGTGTTTGACCGTTTTGCCATTCACCAGCAAGCCCTGCAATACGTAGTAGTACACGCCGTCCGAGCAGCGTTCGCCGGATTTGGAATCGATGCCGTTCCAGAGGTAAAGCGGGTTGTTGGCATCGCGCACGCCCTGGTAAACCACATTGCCCCAGCGGTTTACAATAATGAGCTCAAAATCCGCGAAAATATCGTCAAAAAGCGTAAAAGTGGAATTCACGCCGCCGGAGCCGGCCTGCGTAATGATGTTCGGAAGGTTGAAATTTACCTTGAAAATGGTAATCGGCAGGCTGTATTGATCGGTACAGCCAAACTCGTCGCGAATGGTGAGGGTGACAAACTGTGCCGTGTCTTCGAGGTAAATGTGGTTCACGGAATTGTTGTTCGGGGAGATCAAACTATCGCCGTCGCCGAAATCCCAGGTCCACGAAGTGATCACGCTGTTGCTGCTCGTTGAAAGGTCGTTGAATAGCATGTCCAGGTCGACCACGGGGCCGGAAGGCACAATCTCGAAGAAGGCATCCAGGCCATTTTCAAACGAAGCGATGTTCATCGTGATCGGGATGGAGCATTGGGTCGAATCGTCGTAGATGGTGATTACCGGCTCAAAATCGTTCACATCCAGGTAAGTGTGCGTGAACGTATTATCGGGTTCCTGGCTGCTGGTGACCACTGTTCCGTCGCCTAGGTTCCAGCTCCAGTGGTGCAGGTTGTCCGAAGGATTGATGAGTTGGAAGAGGTAGCTCATCCCGCAGGCGCTGTTGGTATCGTTGAGCACCAGGATTTCGGCCTGCGGCCCGCCGATTTCCAGGAAAGGCGCTTCGGCATAGGAAAAAATACAGCCGGTGACGCTTTCTTCCATTTCCACATAGAGGTCATACGACCCGGCCTGGACATACTGGATCCCGAGCGGGTTTTCGTTGTAGGAATCGTAATCCGTGTCGAAATCATTCCCAAAGGACCATTTGTAATCATCGCCTTCGAAGCTCGTCTGGTAGCTCAGCGAAAAATCCACCACCACCGGCGGGCAGGTATAATTGCCGTTCACATCCACGTAAGTCGCTTCGACCTCAGTTTGTATACCCGTAATCCGCGGGTTGGAAACATATACCGTTTTGGCGATCGAATCCGTACAATTTTTATTATCGGTCACCCGCAGGCTGTAGACGTGATTCTGGAAAAGATCGCTTTCAGGTGTGATGTGAATGGCATTCAGCAGCGAATCGTTGTTGGAATCAGGGATCGCGATTCCGTCCAGGTACCATTGGTAATTCACCCCGTTCCCGGTGGAGGCCGCGCCATTCAGCAATTCCGTCACATCGTTACAGAGATGGGGATTATGGGAAAAAGCGGCTGTCGGCCCCTGCGTAACGATCGCCAGCGTTTCGGTGTTCTGCGACACGCAGCCGAAACCGTCCGTTACGGTCAGGCGCAGGTTGATGGGGTTTGTCGCCATCTGGTGGCTGAGCGTATCCAAAAAACCGGCCGCAAAAGAAGGGTTATTGTTTATGGTCCAGCGCGTTGAGCTGATCGTTGGAAAGTCGCCGGGAATGGAGTTAGTAGCCCAATAAGCGAGCAGGGAATTTTTACAAACCGTATCGTCCGCAACTCCAATTACTGCTTCCGGCAAGGCAAGCACGCGCAGCGGCTGAATGATTGTATCCGAGCAGCCTACGGAATTCGTCGCAATCAGGGTCAGGGAAGAAACACCGGCCGTATTCTGCATGAAATTCTGCTGGTTGGTCGGAATGCTGACGCTGGTTGCAGCAAAGGATGAAAAAGTCTGCGGGCCATTGCTCACATTGTAGTTGACCGGGTAGTGGCCACTCGGGGCGTCGCCGCTAACCTCCGCTTTGTAAGGCGTGAGGTTGCAAACCGTGTCCGTCAGGATGTGAGCATCCATAAAGGTAATGAAGATGGATCTCCTGGTCGAATCCGCACAGCCGGTGGTGTGGTTCGTGATCGTTTGCATAATTTCATAGGAGCCGTAAC